>SGZG01000014.1 GCA_004214185.1 Flavobacteriales bacterium
TCTCATATGAGGAATGCAAGCTTTAATAATATTAATGGGACCAAATAGATTAGTTTGGAATGCTGATTTAATTTCTAATTCAGTTGTCTCTTCAATTGGACCAGTAATTCCAATTCCAGCATTATTTATAAGAATGTCTATTTTATTTTCTTTTTTAACTATAAATTCAACGGTTTTTTTAATCTCTTCATTAGAATTAATATCACATTTTAATAGTGAAAATTCATTAATATTATATTTATCTGGATTTCTACATGTACCATAAACAGAAAAGCCTTTTTTAGTCAAGAACAACGAAACATTCTTACCAATTCCTGAAGATGCACCTGTAATTAAAACAACTTTTGACATAACTAAAGAAAAAGGGCAAGCTAATTACATCACACCGCTACGACCATCGACCCTTGCTGCGTTCCCACCCTGGGGGATTAAATGGGAGCTGGTTGTGTAAGACTTGCCCGTAACAAATATAAATATGTTTTGGTAATATTTATTTATAAATAGAATTAATAACTAAATTTGATTAATCGTATTAGAAATGAACATAAGAAATATATCAATTTTCATAATTTTTACACTTCTTTCATGTGGGTCAAATCCTAAAGTAGATTTCAAATTAAATATAATTTCTAAATCAGATTTTTTAAAAAATG
Source organism: Flavobacteriales bacterium (assembly GCA_004214185.1). Classification (GTDB taxonomy): domain Bacteria; phylum Bacteroidota; class Bacteroidia; order Flavobacteriales; family Flavobacteriaceae; genus MAG-121220-bin8. The sequence continues at coordinate 654 of SGZG01000014.1, forward strand.
GGGATCAGATTGAATTCTCCATTGTTAATGTTAATAATGAAGACTTAACTAATTTAGAATTTACTATTGAAAATAATATTATATCAAGCCCACACATATTGAACAATAAATTGGGGGTAAATACACTTAACGCAACGTTTTATTTTAAAGAAAAAAAATATACTGTAAAAAAAGATTTTAATATATATTCCTCAATTAAACCAAGTCTGTACACATATAATATAATAAATGAATATGATCACGACATAAATTCATATACACAAGGACTTGAATTTGATAGCAAAGGTGTTTTATATGAGGGAACAGGACAATATGGTTTATCTACACTTCAAAAATATAATTACAAAACAGGAAGGAGTTTAAATAAAATTTTTCTTGATAAATCATACTTTGGAGAAGGTATTACTATTTTAAATAACAAAGTCTTTCAACTGACATGGAAAAGTAAAATTGGATTTATATATAATCTTGATGATTTTAAATTAATAAATTCATTTAATTATAATATAAGTTCTGAGGGATGGGGATTATGCAACGACGGAAATATTTTATATAAATCTGATGGAACTGAAAAAATATGGAAACTTAATCCTGAATCATTAGAGGAAATGGATTACATAAGTGTAGTTACAAATAATAAAATAATTAATAAAATTAATGAGCTTGAGTGGTATAACGATAAAATTTATGCAAACACATATCAATTTAATAAAGAAGTAGGATTAATTATTGAACCAACAAATGGTCAGGTTGAGGGTGTAATAGATTTTACTGGATTGAAAGAAAAGGTTAAGAATCACCCCAAACTAGATGTTCTTAATGGTATTGCGTATAATAATATAACTAATACCTTTTTTGTAACAGGTAAAAACTGGAATAAACTGTTTGAAATTGAAATTATAAAGAAAAATTAATTAAAAAGTGGCCTTCCATGCATCAGCTCATTCACCTTTTTCTTAATCTCAGCCAAAACTTTAACATTATTATTATTTGTTATTACTTCGTCGATTAATTCAACAATATAAATCATGTCATCCTCTTTAAGACCTCTTGTAGTTATTGCGGGTGTACCAAATCTTATACCAGAGGTTACAAATGGTGACTTGTCGTCAAATGGAACCATGTTTTTATTTGCTGTAATGTCAGCTTTTACCAGTGCAAGCTCAGCATCTTTACCAGAAATGTTTTTATTTCTTAAATCAATTAACATCATATGATTATCTGTACCTCCAGAAATTATTTTATAATTTCTTTTAACAAACTCTTTTGCCATAAATTTTGCGTTCTGTCTAACCTGTACCATATAAGACATAAACTCATCGGTTAATGCTTCTCCAAATGCAATTGCTTTACCAGCAATTACATGTTCAAGTGGTCCTCCTTGATTTCCTGGAAAAACAGCCATATCTAGAAGTGATGACATTTTTTTTAAGGAACCATTTTTTAATTTTATTCCAAAGGGATTATCAAAATCATTCCCCATTAAGATTAGTCCTCCTCTAGGTCCTCTAAGTGTTTTATGAGTCGTTGTTGTAACAACATGACAATGAGGAATCGGATCATTTAATATGCCTTTTGCTATTAAACCTGAGGGATGTGATATATCTGCCAATAAAAAAGCTCCTATCGAGTCTGCTATTTCTCTAAATTTTTTAAAATCCATATCACGGGAGTATGCTGAAGCTCCAGCAATTATCATTTTAGGATTTTCTCTCTTTGCAATATCTAAAATATTGTCATAATCTAATTCACCAGTTATTTCATTAACTCCATAAAAAACAGGATTATATAACCTACCACTAAAATTTACTGGAGACCCATGTGTTAAATGACCGCCATGGGATAAATCAAAGCCTAAAATTTTATCACCAGGATTTAAAAAAGCATGGTACACTGCAGTGTTAGCTTGAGATCCAGAGTGAGGTTGTACGTTAGCATAATCAGCTCCAAAAAGTTCTTTTGCTCTATTAATTGCAATTGATTCTATGTCGTCAACAACTTCACAACCTCCATAATATCTTTTACCAGGATAACCTTCAGCATACTTATTAGTTAAAACAGAACCAGTTGCCCTCATTACATCAGGACTTGTGAAATTTTCAGATGCTATTAATTCAATTCCATTAAGTTGCCTATTTTCTTCTTTTGAAATTAAATCAAATATCTGTTGAGTGTTTGTCATTTATTTTTTTTTCAAAAATAATAAGCAATAATTAAACCACTCAAAAAAAATGCTATAATTATTAATAAAGAATTAACAATTTGTTAAAGTAAATCTTTAAAATTTATGTCAGAATGTGAAGCACTGTATATAAGAGACTTATTTTTGACCAGCAAAAGCTGTGGTGATTCATGATTTAATTGAAATAGAGTGGATATTTGATTTGAGATTTCTCTTTCTTTGATTACATTAATCAAAAAGAATTTATCAATTCCACATTTGTCAGAATGTTGAAATTCAAATTTTTTCAAAACAATTTTGCTAATTATACATCTTGGAGAGTGTTTAAAAATAACACAGTTTGATTTAAATAATTCAGAATTATTTAAATCTTCAATTGTCAACCAATTAATTTTAGACATATTTAAATATACTTGTAAATTTGTATTGTGAATAAAAAAGTAAATATATTAAATAAAAAAGCAAAATTTGAGTATCAATTACTTGATCAATATAATGCTGGAATAGTTTTAACCGGAACTGAAATTAAATCAATTCGTCAGGGCAAAGCTTCAATTACAGAAAGTTTTTGTGAGTTTAATGAAAACAATGAATTATTTATTATTAATATGTTCATTGATGAATATGAATTTGGTAATCATTTTAATCATAAATCTAAATCCCAAAGGAAGTTACTTTTAAATAAGAAAGAATTAAAAAAGCTTCAGAAAGAAGTAAAAAACTCAGGTTTAACAATAATACCACTAAAATTGTTTATAAATGACAATGGATATGCCAAAATTTTAATATCTCTTGCTAAAGGAAAAAAAATGTATGACAAGAGACAGGTTTTGAAAGAAAGAGAAAACAAAAGGCAGTTAGATAGAGTTAAAAAAAATAATAAATAAGAATAGTATTTTTGATAAAAAATTAAATATGATTAAAGCAGGTGTAGTGGGGGTTGGCCACCTAGGGTCCATTCATTTAAAACTTTTAACCGAATCACCTCATTTTGATGTTATAGGTTGTTTTGATAGTAATTCTAAAACTAAAGAATCTTTAGATCTTGATATACATTTTTTTGAAAACATTAATAATTTAATTAATCAATGTGAAGCTATTTTTATTTGTTCTGTTACACCTACACATTTCAAGATAGCTGAATTGTGTTTAAAGAAAAACAAACATGTTTTCATAGAAAAACCAATTACTAACAAAGTTGAACAAGCAGAAATTCTTGTTAATTTAATTAATGAAAAAAATCTAATTGGTCAAGTCGGACATGTAGAAAGATTTAACCCTGCGTTAACTTCTGTTTACGATACAATAAGTGACCCAAAGTTCATAGAATGTCATAGATTGGCTCAATTTAATCCAAGAGGAAATGATGTTTCTGTTGTTTTAGATCTCATGATTCATGATATTGATGTTGTATTAAAAATAGTTAACTCTGGAGTTAAAAAAGTGGATGCAAGCGGAGTATGTGTCATAAGCAATACGCCTGATATAACAAATGCAAGAGTTGAATTTAATAATGGCTGTGTAGCTAATTTCACAGCTAGTAGAATTTCTTTAAAAAATATGAGGAAATCAAGGTTTTTTCAAAATGATGCTTACATTGCTGTTGATTTTTTTGAGAAGAAAAGTGAAGTTGTCAAAATATCTAATTTTAAAGGAGATGACAACTATGCAATGTTAATTGAAAATGCCGAAGGAATAAAAAAACAAATCTATTACACTAATCCTGAAACAAAATCTGTTAATGCAATTCTAGAGGAGCATAATGATTTTGCTTATTCGATTAAAAACAATTCAATACCCATGGTTTCATTTGAAGATGGCTTGAAAGCCCTAAAATTAGCTACTCAAATAATAGAAAAAGCCAATGAAAATTCATAAAAACTTAGATTCTATAATTAACAGCATTCCTATTGATGTAAAACTTGTAGCAGTAAGTAAAACAAAACCAATAGATCAAATAAAACTTGCTTACGATTGTGGTCAAAAAGATTTTGGCGAAAATAAAGTTCAGGAACTTGTAAACAAATACAATTCCTTAAATAAGGATATTAGATGGCATATGATTGGTCATTTACAAAGGAATAAAGTAAAGTTTATCGCCCCCTTTATTCACTTGATTCACAGTGTAGATAGCTATAGATTATTAAAAGAAATAAATAAACAAGGCTTTAAATGTAATAGATTAATTAATATTCTGGTTCAAATTGATATATCTAACGATAATTCAAAATTTGGATTTAGTTATAATGAATTTGAAGAATTAGTCAATAAAAATGAAATAAATTCTTTTAAAAATATTTGCGTTAAAGGATTTATGGGAATGGCTAGCTTTACTGATAATCAAAAAAAAATTGGATTAGAATTCAAAAGTTTAAATAACTTTTATTTAAAATACAAAGACTCTCTAAAACTTGATACACTTTCAATGGGAATGAGTGGAGATTATAAAATAGCGATAGAACACAATACTAACATGATTAGACTTGGAAGTAGTATTTTTGGAAGTAGGTAAATAATATATTTTGTATTCAATAATTGACGTAGAAACTACCGGAGGAAAGTTCAATCAGGAGGGAATAACCGAGATTGCGATATATAAATTTGATGGTGTTAAAATTATTGATCAATTTATAAGTCTTATCAATCCTGAAATACCAATTCAACCATTTGTTCAACAATTAACTGGCATTACTGACAAATTGGTTGAAAAAGCACCTAAATTTTTTCAAGTTGCAAAACGTATTTTAGAAATAACTGACAATTCAATTTTAGTTGCACATAATTCATCTTTTGACTACAGAATGATAAAAATTGAATTTGAAAGATTAGGGTATGATTTTAAACTTCCTCAGTTATGTACTGTTCAATTATCAAAAAAACTTATTCCAGGAATTAAATCATACAAACTTGGAAATTTAGTAAAAAGTTTAGGTATTCCAATTTCAAATAGACACAGGGCATCAGGCGATGCATTAGCAACAGTAGAACTATTTAAAATATTACTTTTAAAAGATTCAAAAAAAGAAATTTTAACTAAACTTATTATTTATAAAGAAAAGTCAACTAAAAGTAAATGGTTTGAAATTATTAATAAACTTCCAAATGAAACTGGAGTGTATTATTTATACAATTTTGATGGTAAATTAATTTATATTGGAAAAAGCAAAAACATAAAAAACAGAGTTAATCAACATTTAATTGGAAAATCAAATAAATCACTTAATATCCAGCTTGAAAGTTCTGATGTTTCATATGAAAAAACTGGAAGTGAACTCATAGCTCTTTTAAAGGAGAATAACGAGATAAAAAAACACAAACCAAAGTTTAATAAAAAATTGAAGACTGTTGTCAAAAAATTTGCGCTAGAAGTTTGTGATAATAAGAATGGAAATAAATTTTTAAGAATAGTTCACTATTCAGATGATCAACACTATTTAGAATACTATTCTTCTTTAAAAATAGCTAATAGAAGGCTTGAAAAATTAAATAAAATTTATGGAATAAATGGTATTTCTGAAAAAGATGATTCACTAATCGAAATTTTAATAAATGATTTAAATTATAAACATCAAAACATGCTAATTATTGATAAAGGAAGAAATGTTAATGAAAAAAGTGTTATAATGATAAAAGATTACAAGTATTTAGGATATGGGTTTTTCAACTTAAATCATCAAATAAACAATTTAGAGATATTAGAGTCACTTCTTATTAAAAACGAATACGTTGAAAATTCTAAAGAACTCATATTAAATTATTTAAGAAAAAATAATTGTGATAAAATAATTGATTTAGATTTAAAGAATTGAAAAAAAAATTAATTACAATTTCAGGACCAACTGCATCTGGTAAAACTTCTTTAAGTTTAAAATTAGCTGAACACCTAAACTGTTCTATAATTTCATGTGATTCCAGACAATTTTACAAAGAAATGTCTATTGGAACTGCTGTTCCTTTAAAAAATGAATTAAAAAAAATTGATCACTATTGTATTCAACATAAATCAATTAAAGAAACCTATACAATTGGAGATTTTAAAGACGAAGCACATAAAATATTAAAGAAACTTTTTAAGAATAACGATTTTGTTATAATGACAGGTGGATCTGGCTTGTATATGGATTCCGTAGTAAGTGGCTTGGATGATTTTCCAAAAATTGATCCTGTTATAAGGGAAGGTTTAAATAAAAATTTCAAATCTAATGGAATAATTTATCTTCAAAAGAAGTTAAAAGAATTAGATCCAAAATATTACTCTATAGTTGATTTAAATAATCACAGAAGAATTATTAGAGCCCTAGAGGTATGTATTTCAGAAAAACAACCTTATTCAAATTTTCTTAATAAAAAAAACAAAACAAACAATAAATTTAAAACCGTAAATTTATCAATCGAAACCAACCGAGTCGATCTTTACAAAAAAATTAATTCTAGAGTTGATCAAATGATTGAATATGGATTAGTTGAAGAAGTTAATTCCCTTTACAAATACAAGCATCTTAATCCTTTAAACACCGTTGGTTACAAAGAAATTTTTGATTTCATTGATGGAAAATCAACTTTAATTGAAGCTATTGATAAAATAAAACAGAATACTAGAAGGTATGCAAAAAGACAATTAACTTGGCTTAAAAAAAGAAAATTAATATGGGTAAATAAAAATATTAAGATTGAGGAATTAAAAAATATTATTCTTTCAAGTAATTAGAAATATTGGTGTAAATTCTTTTATCAATTTCGTTCAGCTCCTCCCTAACAAATTTTTCTCCTGTAATTCTTTCATACAACTCAATATACCTTTCAGAAACACTATTTACATAGTCATCTGACATATGTGGAATTTTTTGTCCTTCTTTACCTTGAAAACCTTCTGAAATTAACCATTGTCTTACAAATTCTTTTGACAATTGTTTTTGTGGTAATTTAGAATTTTGTAATTCTTTATATGAATCTAAATAAAAATATCTAGAGGAATCGGGAGTGTGAATTTCATCAATTACAACAATTTCTTCTTTAGAGTTTTTTCCAAACTCATATTTAGTATCAACTAAAATTAAGCCTTGACTTTCAGCAATCCTCCCTCCTTCTTTAAAAAGTTTTCTTGTATAATCTTCTAAAATTAGATATTCAGACTCAGAAACGATTTTTTGCGAAATAATATCATTTCTTGAAATATCTTCATCATGTGATCCATTTTCAGCTTTTGTTGTGGGAGTAATTATGGGATTTGGGAATTTATCATTTTCGTTCATACCATCTGGCATTTTAACTCCACAAATACTCCTTTTTCCGGATTTGTAGAGTCTAGCTGCATGACCAGACAAATAACCACGAATAACCATTTCAACTTTAAAGGGTTTACAAGAATCTCCTATTGATACATTTGGATCAGGCGTTGAAATAAGCCAATTTGGAACAATATGAGAAGTTGCATTTAACATCTTACATGCAATCTGATTTAAAATTTGTCCTTTGTATGGAATTCCTCTGGGCAAAACAACATCGAATGCTGATAATCTATCAGTTGCAATCATGATCAATATTTTGTTATCAATATTATAAACTTCTCTAACTTTTCCAGAATATTTAGATTTTTGATTGTCAAAATTATAATTGGTCTTTGTTAAAGTATTCATAATTTTTAATTTGTATGTTCTGAATTTTTATATGCTTCTATGATTCTCTTGACTACTTGGTGTCTAATAACATCAGAATCATCTAAATAAATCATTTTAATTCCATCTACATTTTTTAGTATAAGATTAGCTTCTTTAAGACCAGAAATAACTCTTCTAGGTAAATCAATTTGACCAGGATCACCATTAATCATAAATTTTGCATTATTCCCCATTCTTGTTAAAAACATTTTCATTTGATTATGAGTTGTGTTTTGGCCTTCATCTAGTATAACAAACGCATTATCTAAAGTTCTTCCTCTCATGTATGCAAGGGGAGCTATTTCAATAATACCTCTTTTTAAATAATCATCTAATTTTTCAATAGCAATCATTTCTTTTAAAGCATCATAAAGAGGTTGCATATACGGATCTAATTTATCTTTCATATCTCCAGGAAGAAAACCTAGACTTTCACCTGCTTCAACTGCTGGCCTAGTTAAAATAATTTTTTTTACTGTTTTGTCCTTTAAAGCTTTAACTGCAACAGCTATTCCAGTGTAGGTTTTTCCAGTTCCAGCAGGACCAATCGCAAACACCATATCATTATTTTCAAAAGCATCAACTATCTTTATCTGATTAATAGTATGGGCTTTAATTTTTTTCTTACCAACACCATAAAGAATAACTTTACCATGCATTGAAGAAATTAGCTCATCTCCATGCCCAGACATTATAGCATTTATAGTTTTATCATTGATACTATCATTATCTTTCATTATCATAATAAGAGAGTCTAACCTAATTCTTAATTGTATTATTAGAGAATCTTCTCCATTAGCAACTAACCTGTCTCCTTTCGCAATTATCTTAAGTTTTGGAAAATTATTCTTGATAATTTTTAAAACATCATAATTTTTTTTGTCAAAAAAATCAACAGGATGTATATCCTTAATAAAATATTCAAGTTTTTTCAATATTACTTAGGTATTTGTAAATGGCATATTGTAAATTTATATAAATTTTAGCCTCTAAATTTAATTTTATATTAACAAAGTGAGTGTAATAACGTTGATAACAGATTTTGGAACTAAAGATCATTATGTTGGTTCTGTCAAAGGGGCACTTCATAGTGAGCTAAATGACCTGAAAATTGTAGATATTTCCCACTCAATTTCTCCCTTTAACATTATCGAAGCTGCATATATTATTGAGAACAGTTACAAGAATTTTCCAATCGGATCAATCCATATAATTGGTGTTGACTCAGAAAAAACACCTGAACAGAACCATCTGGTTATTAAACTAGATGGACACTACTTTATATGTGCTGATAATGGTATTTTGTCTTTATTGACTACAAAAATTAAAGCTGAAAAAATTATAAATATTAACGTTCATAATGAATTACCTACAACATTTTCTGTATTAGATGTTTTTGTAAAAATTGCTGCACATATTTATAGGGGAGGATCAATTGACTTGGTTGGAAGTAAAATTGAAAAATTAAAGGAACTTTACAACATTAATCCAATTTTAAACGAGAAAACAAATGAAATAATCGGTAACGTTATATATGTTGACAACTATGAAAATGTAATTACTAACATTACAAAAAAAATATTTCAGGATTTTGGAAAATCTAGAAAATTTGAGATTAATGCAAGAAATTATAAATTCAAACAAATTGTTAAATCTTATTCAGAAGCTATTAGATTTGACATAAATAAAGAGTCACGCAAAGAAATTGGAAAAAAAATTGCACTTTTTAATAAATCAAACTACTTAGAACTATCAATTTATAAAAGTAATCCACTTTCATCAGGCGGTGCTTCAAGTTTGTTTGGCTTAAATTATAGAGACATTATTATCATAAAGTTTGATTAAAACTGTTAATAAAAATGTTTTATTTTAATGTAAGATTCTAATATATTTAATGAATATTATTTAAACATGAAATTTATCACATCAAGCTCATTATTATTAAAGAATATTCAAACATTAGGTGGAATATTAAATACTAATAATACTCTTCCGATTCTAGACTATTTTTTATTTGAAATTTCTGAATCTAATCTCAAAATTACTGCTTCTGATTTAGAAACAACTCTGAGTGCTGATATTCAAATACAATCTGATAACAATGGTTCAATAGCCGTTCCAGGAAAGTTATTAATAGATACTTTAAAAACATTTCCTGAACAACCTTTGACTTTTAATGTGTTAGAAAACAATACTATTGAAATTAGTTCAAATCACGGAAAATATGCACTTGCTTATGCTAAAGGAGATGAGTTCCCTAAAACACTTCCAATTACCGACCCGTCAAATTCAACAATTTCCTCTAAAGTTCTTTTTGAAGCAATTAATACTACGATTTTCGCCTCAGGAAATGATGATTTAAGACCTGTCATGAGTGGAGTTTTTTTTCAATTCTCAAATCAAAACTTAACATTTGTAGCAACAGATGCTCATAAACTAGTCAGATATGTTAGAACTGATTACAAAACTGAAAATGTAGTTGAATTTATTATGCCTAAAAAACCTCTTAATGTACTTAAAGGAATTTTAGCTTCTAATGAATTTGACGTTAAAATTGAATTCAATGATAGTAATGCAAAATTTGTTTTTTCAAATTTATCACTTACTTGCAGATTAATTGATGGAAAATATCCTAACTATGAGGCTGTTATTCCAAAAGAAAATCCAAATGTTTTAACAATTGATAGGTCTCTATTTTTAAACTCTACAAAAAGAGTTAGTATTTTTTCTAACAAAACGACTCATCAAATTAGATTAAAGATAAATGGAAATGAATTAATAATTTCTGCGGAAGATTTAGATTACAGCAATAAAGCCGAAGAAAGATTGATTTGTAATTACAATGGTGATGACATGCAGATAGGTTTTAACTCAAGGTTTTTAATTGAAATGCTTTCAAATCTTAACTCTGAACAAGTTAAATTAGAGTTATCATTACCAAATAGGGCTGGGATTTTAACCCCTCTGGAGCTGGAATCACAATCAGAAGAGATTACAATGCTAGTAATGCCTGTTATGCTTAATAATTAAAGGTAATAGTCTGTTCTAATAAAGTGTGATTTTTTTGAATCAATCATCTCTCTTAGTATATTTTTATTGAGTTCGTTATCCTTTGAAGCAACAAATGTTCTGATTGAAAAAGATCTTAAAGCATCATGAACACTTAAAGTAGCCACAGCAGAATCTTTTCTTCCGGTAAAAGGATAAATATCTGGACCTCTTTGACAAGCACTATTTAAGTTTACTCTACAAACAAGATTTACCATGGAGTCAATTATTGGTCCTAAAGTATCTACATCCTTACCAAAAATACTGACCTGTTGACCGTAATTTGATTCAGACATATCTTTGATGGGAGTGGAAATATCAGTAAATGAAATTACAGGAATTACAGGACCAAATTGTTCTTCCTTATAAACATCCATATCTTTATTTACAGGATACAAAACAGCTGGAAAAACAAAATTCTTCTGCTTATCACCGCCTCTTTTATTTACTATAGTTGCACCTTTACTTTTAGCGTCATCTATAAGGTTTGTTATATAATCAGGTTTTGCAGGTTCAGGTAAAGGGGTTAACAAAGTATTATCCCAAGGAAGTCCTAATTTAAGTTCGTCAACAGCTTTAGAGAATTTTTTTAAAAATTCATCTTTAATATCCTCATGAACATATAGTATTTTCAGCGCAGTACATCTTTGACCGTTAAAAGACAAGGTACCAGAAATGCATTCATTTACAGTTAAATCAATATCTGCATCTTTTAAAATAATCCCTGGATTTTTTGCTTCAAGACCTAAAACTAAACGTAATCTGCTCTTTTGCGGATGTAGATCTTGTAATGAAATTGCTGATGAACTATGACCAATTAATGCTAAAACATCAATCTTTCCAGTTTTCATGATTGGAGTTGCAATCTCTCTTCCCCTTCCAAATACAATGTTAACAACACCAGGTGGAAAAGAAGATTTAAAAGCTTCCAGTAATGGGGCAATCAATAAAACTCCATGCTTGGCAGGTTTAAATATGGTTGTATTTCCCATTATGATGGCAGGTATCAATAAAGCAAATGTTTCATTTAATGGGTAATTATAGGGACCTAAACACAAGACTACACCTAAGGGGCCTCTTCTGATCAAAGCTCTCACACCTGATTTATTTTGAAAAGTTGCTCCTTTTCTGTCAATTACCTTATATTCTTGAATTGTATCGTTTATATACTCAACTGTTCTATCAAATTCTTTTCTAGAATCATTAAGATTTTTTCCAATCTCCCACATTAACAACCTAACTATCTCTTCTCTTTTTGTAATCATTTTTTTTACAAAAGATTCCATACAGTTTATTCTTTCATAAACTTTCATTGTTGGCCAATCACCTTGTCCATAATTGAAAGCATCATGTGCTGCGTTTAAAGCTTTTAAAGCATATTCACCTGACATTTCTGGAGTATAACCAATTAAATCAGGCTCTTTTTCATCAGAATCACATAATAAAGTTGAATAAACATTAGTTTGTTTACCATTCCAAGAGTTAATTTCTCCATTAATTAAATAGTCTGTGTGATTGATTTTTTCTTTGAGTTGAAACTCTTCAGGTATTTGGTTCATATGAAAGTATTATACAATTTTTTTCATAGCAGTCATGGAAGATCTAAGTTTCTTACCAACGACTTCAACAGGATGATTCCTTATTATTTCATTAACTTTTATTAATGTAGTATTATCTATCTTTTTTGAAAGTACAAAATTTGTACCAATATGTTTTGATTCAATTTTTTTGAAAAAATCTATTAAAAGTGGTTTGCATGCATGATCGAATAAATAACAACCATATTCTGCAGTATCCGAAATAATTCTATTCATTTCAAATAATTTCTTTTTAGCAATTAAGTTTGCTATTAATGGAGTTTCATGCAAAGATTCATAATAGGCAGATTCATCTATAATACCAGAGCTAGTCATTGTTTCGAAAGCTAGCTCTACTCCTGCTCTAATAAAAGATACCATTAAAAGACCTTTATCAAAAAACTCTTGTTCAGTAATTTCTTCTTTACAAGGTTCTGTCTTCTCAAAAGAAGTCTCACCAGTTAATTTTCTCCAATTTAATAAGTTAAAATCGTCGTTATTCCAATCTTCCATCATTGTTGATGAAAAATGACCAGACATAATATCGTCCATATGTTTTTCAAAAAGAGGTCTCATAATATCTTTTAGTTCCTCCGAAAGTTTAAAAGCCTCAATTTTAGCAGAGTTATTTAACCTATCCATCATGTTTGTAATACCTCCATGCTTCAGGGCTTCAGTTATATTTTCCCAGCCATATTGAATTAATTTAGATGCATATCCTGGATCAATTCCGTTTTCAAGCATTTTGTTAAAAGAAAGAATTGATCCTGTTTGAAGAACACCACATAAAATAGTTTGTTCACCCATTAAATCTGATTTAACTTCAGCCACAAAAGATGATTCAAGAACCCCTGCTCTATTTCCACCAGTTGCAACTGCATATGCTTTTGCTATATCTAAACCAATATTTAAAGGATCATTTTCAGGGTGGACTGCAATAAGAGTTGGAACTCCAAAACCTCTTTTGTACTCCTCTCTAACTTCAGAACCAGGGCATTTTGGAGCTACCATAACAACAGTAATATCATTTCTAATTTTCATACCCTCCTCTACAATATTAAAACCATGAGAGTATGACAAAATCGAATTTTTCTTCATTAAAGGCATTAGCTTATTAACTACAGAGGTATGATTTTTATCTGGAGTTAAATTTAAAACCATATCTGAATTAGGAACAAGCTCTTCAAAAGTTCCAACTTTAAAATTATTTGTCGTAGCGTTTATAAATGATTCTCTTTTTTGAGTTATTGCTTCTTGTCTTAATGCAAATGATATATCTAATCCGGAATCTCTCATATTTAAACCCTGATTTAAACCCTGAGCTCCACATCCAATAATAAGAATTTTCTTACCTTTTAAAGCAGAGACACCATCATTGAATTCATTAGGATCCATAAAACGACATTTACCTAATTGATCTATTTTTTGACTTAAAGTCAACTGATTAAAATAATTTTTCATAATTTATTTATCTGTGTTTAATCCAAGTAAATTGGAAATATTCATTGGTTCTTTTGATACTGATATTCTACCTGATCTTACAAATTGTAATAATCCATAAGGTTCTAGTTCTTTGTATAGTTTTTCTGTTTCTTCTCTCCAGCCAGTTTTTTCAATAACAAAATAATCAGGAGATACAGTTACAATATTGGCTTGACTTTTCTTTATAATTTTTTGAATATGTTTTTCGTTGAAAAGAGATTTTGATTTTACTTTGTAGAGTGCTGTTTCTAAATAAATAGTTTCCTCATTCTTGTGGTAAAAAGATGAAATAACCTCAATTTGTTTATTTATTTGTTTGATAATTCTTTGAATCATGATCTCAGAGACATTAACAACAATAACGAATCTGAAAATGTTCTCAATTTCTGATTGAGATGTAGTTAAACTTTCAATATTTATATGTCTTTTTAAAAAAATAGCAGAAATTCTATTTAATAAGCCAATATTATTTTCAGAGTAAATGGAAACGGTAAAAGTACTTATTTTATCACTCATTATTCAAGTCTTATTTCAGAAACAGAAGCCCCAGTTGGAATCATAGGAAAAACATTATCTTCCTTTTCAACTTTGACCTCAAGAAAATACGGCTTTTTTGATTCAATCATTTTTTTTACAGCTAAAGTTAGTTCACTTCTTTTGGAAACTTTATTGGCCTCAATATTATACCCTTTTGCAATCATAACAAAGTCTGGGTTAATAAGTTCAGTTGATGCATATCTTTTTTCAAAAAACATTTGTTGCCATTGCCTAACCATTCCTAAAAAATCATTGTTCAAAACAACAATTTTTACAGCACTTCCAGTTTGAAAAATAGTTCCCAATTCTTGAATTGTCATTTGATAACCACCGTCACCTATAACTGCTACAACTTCTCTTTCAGGTGCACCCATTTTTGCACCCAAAGCTGCAGGAAGTGCAAATCCCATAGTTCCTAAACCACCAGATGTTACGTTTGATTTTGAGTCATTAAATTTTGCATATCTGCAAGCGACCATTTGATGTTGACCTACGTCTGTAACAATCACAGCATTTCCATTAGTTGCGATATTAATTTCTTTAATAACCTCTGCCATTGTAAGTCCAATTTTTGTTGGATAAATTTCATTGTGAATTACTTTATCGTATTCAATCTTATAATAATCAGAAAAAGTTTTTAACCATTTATCATGAGTATTATTATTTACAAGTTTTGTTAGTTTAGGAAGTGTTGATTTAACATCACCCAAAAGTGCAATATCACATTTAACATTTTTATCAATTTCAGCAGGATCAATTTCTAAATGAATAATCTTAGCCTGTTTAGCATAAGTATTTAAATTTCCTGTAACCCTATCATCAAATCTCATACCCACGGCAATTAAAAGATCACATTCATTAGTTAATACATTTGGTCCATAATTTCCATGCATTCCAACCATACCCACGTTAAGGTAATGATCAGTAGGTAATGCAGAAAGACCAAGGATAGTCCATGCGGATGGTATTCCGGTTTTTTCAATAAATTTTTTAAATTCTGATTCAGCATTCCCAAGAATTACACCTTGACCAAAAACAATAAAAGGTTTTTTTGAATCATTAATTATTTTTGAAGCTTTATCAAAAAGATCATCTGAACATGTAGAAATTGGATTATAACTTCTGATTGAATTACATTTTTGATAATTATAATTGAATAATTCGAACTGGGCATCTTTAGTGATATCTATAAGAACTGGGCCGGGTCTTCCTGATTTTGCAATATAAAATGCTTTAGCAAGTACTTTAGGAATATCTTCTGCTTTTGTTACTTGACAATTCCATTTTGTAACAGGGGTAGATATACCAATGATATCGGTTTCTTGAAAAGCATCTGAACCTAACAAGTGAGAAGCAACTTGACCAGTAATACAGACCATTGGAGTAGAATCGATTTGAGCATCAGCAATTCCAGTAACTAAATTTGTTGCACCCGGACCTGATGTTGCCATAACAACTCCAACTTTTCCAGAAACTCTTGAAAACCCTTGAGCTGCGTGGGTCGCACCCTGCTCATGCCTAGTCAAAACATGATTTAATTTATCTTGAAATTTATACAACTCATCATAGATCGGCATAATTGCTCCACCAGGATATCCATATATAAGATCAACACCCTCTTCAATTAAAGATCTAATAACTGCTTCAGCTCCAGAAATTTTATTAATATTTTTCATTAATAATCAGTTACACATCCATTAGATGCATTAGAAACGTTTTTACAATATTTATACAATATACCACTATTGAATTTTAAATTTGGTTTAATCCAATTTGATCTCCTATTAATTAAATCCTTTTCAGAAATATTAACATCGATAGTATTGTTAACAGCATCAATTGTTATGCTATCACCATCTTCAATTAAAGCAATATTTCCCCCATCTTGAGCTTCAGGACAAATATGTCCTACAACAAAACCATGAGTACCACCAGAAAATCTTCCATCTGTTATTAAAGCAACATCTTTTCCTAAACCACATCCCATTATGGCAGATGTTGGTTTTAACATTTCAGGCATGCCAGGTCCACCCTTTGGACCAACATATCTAATAACAACAACATTACCCTTTTTTACCTTACCTTCTTTTATTCCCTTGTTGGCATCATTTTCAGAGTCGAAGACGATTGCTTTTCCAGTAAATATTAAACCTTCTTTTCCTGTAATTTTAGCAACAGAACCTTCTGAAGCTATATTTCCATAAAGAATTCTTATGTGACCTGAACTTTTAATAGGATTGGATAATGGATTAATAATCTCTTGATCATTATTTAAAGGTTTTATGTCACTCAAATTTTCTGAAATAGTTTTTCCTGTAACTGTCATACAATCTCCATTAAGTAAATTATTTTCCAGCATGTACTTCATTACTGCAGGTATTCCTCCAACATTATGAAGGTCCTCCATTAAAAATTTACCACTAGGTTTCAAATCAGCTAAAAAGGGTGTAGAATCAGAAATTCTTTTAAAATCGTTAATTGTGAAATTAATCTTTGCACTTTTTGCAATTGCTAGAATATGTAAAACAGCATTTGTTGAACCACCTAAAACTGTAATTAATCTAACAGCATTTTCAATCGATTTTTTAGTAAGAATATCGAGAGGTTTTAAATCTAACTTAAGTAAGTTATGAATTGCGTCACCAATTTTAGAACATTCATCTGTTTTATCATTACTAGTAGCTGGATTTGATGAATTAAATGGAAGAGCCATACCCATAGCCTCAATTGCAGAGGACATAGTATTGGCAGTGTACATACCACCACATGCACCAGCACCAGGACATGCATTTTTTATAATATTTGAAAATTCATTTTCATCAATTTTTCCAGCAACTCTTTCACCCCAGGCTTCAAAGGCTGAAACAACATCAAGCTTTCTTCCATTGTGACATCCTGGAGCTATAGTTCCTCCATAGACCAAAATTGAGGGACGATTTAATCTTAACATTGACATCAATGCACCTGGCATATTTTTATCACAACCTACAACAGTAATTAGTGCATCATAAGCCATTGCTTGAACTACTGTTTCTATAGAATCTGCAATAATATCTCTTGAGGGAAGGGAGTATCTCATTCCTTGGGTACCCATTGATATACCATCGCTTACCCCAATTGTATTGAAAATCAAGCCTACTAAATCAGATTTTACAATGCCATGTTTAATTTTTTTAGCAAGATCATTTAAATGCATATTACAAGGATTTCCCTCATAACCAGTACTAGCAACACCAACAAAAGGCTTAGATAAATCGTTAGAATTTAGTCCTATTGCATGAAGCATAGCTTTAGCAGCCGGTTGTGTTGGATCTTGAGTTACTACCCTACTGTATTTATTTAAAATCATCTACTAAAAAAAAACCCCTAATCCATAGAATAGGAGTAAAAAATTAATTTATAAAATTAAACAAAAAAATAAATAATATTATTGATATGATTTATTATTCATATTTTTATCAAAATCACAATTTTAATATTGAATTAAATATAATTTTTATGGATAACTCATTAAAATCTATTATAGACAATCAAAAAAATTATTTTTCTTCAAAAAAAACGATAAATGTTGAGTCTAGAATTCAATCCTTAAAAAGTCTTTTAAAGGAAATTAAACTTAATGAAAAAGAAATAGAATATGCTCTTTTTAGTGATTTAGGAAAATCAAAAGGTGAAAGTTATTTAACAGAAATTAATTTTGTTTATACAGAAATTAATATTGCCTTAAAAAACATAAAAAAATGGGCAAAAAGAAAACCCATTAAATCTACATTAATTAATTTTCCTTCCTCAGACTACATTATTCCTGAACCATATGGGATAACCCTTCACATATCTCCTTGGAATTATCCTTTTCAATTGTCAATTGCACCATTAATTGGCGCTATTGCTGCAGGAAACACAGTAGTCTTAAAACCTTCAGAATATTCAATAAACACAAGTAAACTGCTTGAAAAAATAATTTCTAATGTGTTTGACCCAGGTCATGTGGTAGTAATTAATGGAGGCATCGATGTCTCATCTAATTTGCTTGAATTTAAATGGGATTATATATTTTTTACTGGAAGTATTGGCGTTGGAAAAATCATTGCTGCTGCTGCTGCTAAAAACCTGACACCAACCACACTTGAATTAGGTGGGAAAAATCCCTGTGTAGTTGATGAAACAGCATCAATAGAAGTGTCAGCAAAAAGAATTGTATGGGGAAAATTCACGAATTGTGGTCAAACTTGTATTGCACCAGACTTTATTTTGGTAAATAAAAAAATAAAACAAAGATTCATTGATGAGCTAAAAAAACAAATTGTTAAAATTTATGGAGATAACGTTGTTAATAATAAAGAATATGGTCGAATTATTAGCGATAAGCATATGAATTATTTAGTTTCTCTATTAGACAAAGAAAATATTTTACACGGTGGTAAGTTTAATTTTAATGATAAATTTTTTGAACCAACTCTAGTTGAAACAAATGATTTAGATTCAAAAATAATGGAAAATGAGATATTTGGACCTTTGTTACCCATTATTGAATATGATAACTTTGAAGAGGTTCACAATGTTATTAACAAATACTCTCACCCTCTTGCATTATATATCTTTACAAAAAAAACAGAATTTGGCAGAAAATTTTTAGAATCATATCCATTTGGTGGAGGTGCAATTAACGATACAGTTATGCATATTGCAAATGACAGACTCCCTTTTGGAGGTGTAGGACAAAGCGGGATGGGTAAATACCATGGAGAATCTACATTCAAGACTTTTTCCCACTTCAAACCCTACATAATTAAACCACTCTGGATTGATCCTCCACTAAGATACCCTCCCTTTGAAAATAAAATAAATTTCTTAAAAAAAATCTTAAAATTATTTTAATAAATGAACGAAGAAATGAACGTTTCTGATGCGATTAATTATCGTAGATCAGTAAGAATTTTTGATAAAAAAAATATTGACTCAGAAAAAGTCAAGAATTGTCTAGTAAATGCTTCTTTAGCTGCTAATAGTAGTAATCTGCAACTTTGGGAGTTTGTTCATATAGAAAATAAAAAAATTTTAAAAAAGTTATCAAATGTATGCTTTAATCAGAACGCTGCAAAGACTGCAAACCAAATGGTAGTTGTGGTGGTTAGAAAAGATCTTTGGAAAGAAAGAGCAAAATGGAATATAAAACAAATCAATAAACAGTCAATTGAAAGCGATATTACAATAAAAAGACTTAATCAAGCAAAAACTTATTACAATAAAATTATCCCTACTCTTTATTTTGATGTATTTGGTTTTTTAGGAATACTCAAAAATTTGATTTTTCAAACCATAGGATTGTTTAGACCTACAATGAGACAGGTTACAAGAACAGATACTAGAATAGTCGCTCACAAAAGTGCAGCCTTAGCTGCTCAAAACTTTATGATTAGTATGGCTGGTTTTGGTTACGATACATGTCCAATGGAGGGCTCTGATACCTTGAGAGTAAAAAAAATACTAAATCTCAATAAAAAAGCTGAAATTAGTATGGTGATTGCTTGTGGCTTAAGGACAGAAAAAGGTATTTATGGGAAACAATTAAGAGTTCCATTTGACGAGATATATACATATATTTGATTTTTGTTTGATGGACATATCACTTTTTAAAGAAATTTGCGGAACATTCCCAACTGGGGTAACAATAATTACTACAAACAAACATGAATGTGATTATGGGTTTACTGTTAGTTCATTTACATCTGTATCTTTAAATCCCACTCTTATACTTTTCTGCTTAGATAAAAAAGCCAAATCGAATGAATCTTTAAATAAAAATGACTTTTTTGTTGTAAATATACTTAGCGAAACACAAGAAAAAATTTGTTTTCAATTTGCAAATAGAGATTTAACTCAAACACAAAGGTTTAAAAACATTACAACAAGAATCTCTAAAAACAATATAAAAATTATTAATAATTCGTGTTCTTATTTAGAGTGTATTGTTAAGGATATTATCGATGGAGGAGATCACTATATCTATTTAGGGGAATGTATTGAGGGAAACATTGACTTAACCAATGATAAACCCTTAATTTATCACAAAGGAAAAATTTTATAGGTTATTTAAACCTTCTTTTAACCAAGCCAAATAGTTTTCTTTACTAGTATACTGAATAGGACTGTTTAAAATTCTCAAATCATTATTAATCAAAACATAATACGGTTGAGATGCATTATTAAAATTTATGGCTTGAAAAGTGGCAGATTTATCACCAACAGTTTTAATTTTTTTTAATTTACCAGATTTATATTTAAGAGTTATTTGATCTTTCTCAGGTAAAACTTTTCTGTCATCAACATACAAGGAAATCAATACGAAATCTTCGTCTATAATTTTGAAAATTTCTGGGTCTGTCCAAACATTTTCTTCAATCCTTCTACAGTTTGCACATGCCCAGCCGGTAAAATCAAGTAAAATAGGTTTGTTTTGAGAAATTGCGTAATCCAAGCCTGAATCAAAGTCTTTAAAACAATTAAAACCTAAAGGGCAATCGTTTGATTTTGGATAAATGGAATAAAATGAAGGAGGGCTAAATCCACTTAACAAACTAGCTTTTTGAGATCCATTTGGAAGCAAAGCAGGAAACAAATAAACAGCTGCACATAAAAAAGTAAAGCTTAAGAAATAATTAAACTTAGAAATTTTAATTTTCTTAATATCGTGAGGGAATTTAAACAATCCTAATAAATAAAAACACAGTAAAATCGAAATTAAAAACCATATGCCGATAAATATTTCTCTTTTGAGAATACCCCAATGCTCAACCAAGTCAGCGTTGGATAAAAACTTGAAAGCAAAACCTAATTCTAAAAATCCTAATATTACCTTAAAAGTATTCATCCAACCACCAGATTTAGGTAGTTTATTAAGTAAGTTTGGAAATAGAGCAAAAATGGTAAATGGTAGGGCTAATGCAATTCCAAAACCGAGCATTCCCACGGTTAATTGCAAGGCACCACCCTGTGATGAAATTGACCCAACCAGTAAAGAACCTAATATGGGACCAGTACATGAAAAAGATACTAAAACAAGTGTCAAGGCCATAAAAAATATTCCAACATAGCCTCCAATAGAATTAGATTTAGAGTCAATCGAATTAATCCAACTTGAAGGAAGTGTAATTTCATAGAAACCAAAGAATGAAAAAGCAAACAAAATAAAAATTACAAAGAATAATATGTTTAGGTAAGCATTGGTAGAAACACTGTTTAAAATTTCAGGATCGATAGAGTCTAAAAAATGAAAAGGAATACTAATAATTAAATAAATTGCTACAATAAAAAAACCATATGTAAAAGCATTTAACTTTGAGTTTTTATTCGAATTTTTATTGGTAAAAAATGATACTGTTAAAGGTATCATAGGAAAAACACATGGAGTTAAAAGAGCCAAAACACCACCTAAAAATCCTAAAATTAAAAGATTTAGATAGGAGTTTGAAGAAAATGAATTTGCTGAATTATTTTCTGAAGATAAAAGTTCTTTTCCAGAAAACTCAACAAAAAGTGGATTCTCATTATTTACAACCAAAGAAGTTAAATCACTATTCTTAATTTCTGATTTAGAACCATCAAAATTGAAAATTAAATCGGCTTCTCTAAAAATACACACTATATCATCACATGCTTGAAAATAAATCTTTGCATTTAAATAACTAATATTTTTTTCAATTTGTATATCCTGATAAAATGTAGAAAAGGATTCAAAATAAGTTTGATCTAAACTAAAAATTGGATCAAACTTAGTAATTGATTCTGATTCAATTGTTGGTCCCAACAAAATGTAAGAATTGTTCTCTTCGTATACAAATTCTGTTGGGATAGCACCACCATCTAAAAGGTTTTGTGAGTAAAGTCTCCATCCCTCTTCAATTGTTGCATTTGTTATTAGCTGAAAATTAGAATCAGAAACTTTTTTAACAGTAGTTTCAAATGTAACTGGGTTCTGAGAGAAAGTTAGGTGACTAACTATCAGTATAAAAAAAAATAATATGTTACGTTTCAACTATTGATATTTTTAAATTAGAATCAATATTCTTATACTTTCTTTTATCAAACCTCATGCCAACTACCCATAAAATATGATCTCCATCTTCGATGATAAATTGATTTTCTTTAGCAAATGTAGAAAGTTTTTTGTCTTTGTATAATTTAGAAATGAGTTTCTTTCCATCCATTCCTGTTGGATATATATAATCACCCTTTTTCCAAGTTCTAATTATTATTGGAAAATTAATATTTTTTTTATCTAGGTATAAGGATTTATTTTCAGATTTTTTAAAATTCCCCTCTTCTATCATAATATTGTTTGGCAAAACATGATCTTCAAGGTTATTATAGAAATAACTAGTAGAATAATTATGATCAATTTTTCTAATTAAAAGACTTTTTCTATTACTTAAAATATAATGACTATCAGATTTAATCATTTTTCCAGAAATTGAATAACATAAATCAAAAATCTCTTTAATATTTTTAAAACCATATTCTTTAAAAAGTTTAAAAACAAAAGATGGTGATAGATCTTTAATTATAATTTTATCAACTGAAGTAATATCGTTCGTTGTAAAAAAATTAGAATTTTTAAAATTTGATAAGTAATCTTCAATTATACAGGCATCATCATTAATGAAATTTAAAGTTTTTGAAAAATTATTTAGAAAGCCGGCATTAAGTTCTTTTAATTCAGGTATGATAGTATTTCTAATTTTATTCCTTAAATAATCATTTTTTTTATTTGATGAGTCCTCTCTCCATTCTAATTTATTCGAGTTTGCATATTGAATAATATCAGATTTATTAAAAATTAAAAGAGGTCTTATAACTTTATCATTTATAGGTTTTATTCCCCTTAATCCATCAATTCCAGTTGATCTGGATAAATTAATCAAAAAAGTTTCTAAAGAATCATCCAAATGATGAGCAGTAACTATATAATCAAAGTCATTTACATGAAGAAGATGATAAAACCATTCATACCTTAGTTTTCTTGCAGACATTTGAACAGAATATTTTGGAACGTTAGTATCAAATTCTTTAGTGTAAAAGTCTATTTTATTTAACTTACAATATTGTTTTACAAAGTTGCAATCAGCATCACTATCAATACCTCTTAGTTTAAAGTTACAATGTGCTGCCGAAACATTATAATTTAAGGTTTTTAAAATTTTCAACAAAACCATACTATCAACACCTCCGCTAACACATATTAAAAGTTTTTTTCCATTAATAAATGAAAAGTTATCACGCAAGTGGTTTTTTAAAACGTCTAACATTTAAGTTCTTGTAATATAATTTGTAATATTTTTAGCAAATAAAAACATTTTAGAATTAACATTATTTACAAAATTAACAATTAGAATTTCATAATTCTATCATCATTGTAAACATTAAAATATTTAAAATTAATGAAGAGATAAAATCATCGCTCTACCTTTCAATAAACACTCATTATACTCTTCCTCTGGATTTGATTTTGATGTTATAGCACTTCCAACATGAAAAGAAAGGTATTTTGATTTTTCATCATAAATTAATGATCTTATTACTACATTGAAATCAAAATTTTTATTGGAATCAATAAAACCAACTGCCCCACTGTATAATCCTCTTTTTGAAATCTCTAATTTATCAATAATTTTCATGGCTTCAACTTTTGGAGCTCCGGTCATACTTCCCATAGGAAATGTACCATTAATTATGCTACTTACTTTTAAGTTATCCTCTAACTCAGACTCTATGGTTGATATCATTTGATGAACCTGTTTAAATGGGTACACTTTACAAAGCTCTTTTACTTTGACTGATCCAGGTTTTGAAAATCTTGACATATCATTTCTCACTAAATCAACGATCATAATATTTTCAGATCTTTCTTTCGGATTTGATTTTAAATTTCTTTTTAAATTTAAATCTGACTCAATATCAAAACCTCTTCTACTTGTTCCTTTTATTGGCTGGCTAATCAATTTGTTATTTTCTTTTCTCAAATATCTTTCAGGTGACGAACACATCAGGTGCAGATTATTATTTTTAAAGAAAGCGCTCATTGGAGATTGACTAATCATATTTAATTTTTTATAAATATGTAAAGTATCTACCTGAGCGTTATTGCTAAACCATTCGAAACAATAATTTAATTCATAAATATCTCCTCTGTTGATATGTTTTTTTATGGTGCTTATTTTTTCTAAATATTCTTGTTTATTTAAAGACTCATTTAATTTAGGAACCAAATGATTTTTTGGATATGATTTTAGTTCAAAAGAATTAATATTATTCCAATCTTCTTCAACATAAACATCATTTAAATATAAAGCTTCAATACAATCACTATGGATTATCCAAATTTTTTTTGGTTGAAAAAAAAAGAGATTAGGCAGATGAAAATTATTTTTACCTGTAGTGTTTAGATCTTCTATTTCATTTTTTAAATCATAATTAATGTAACCGAACACCCAGTCATTAATATTTTCAATGTAATCATCTAGTTTTGAAGTCGAATTCTTTAATGTAAAAGGGATACAAGATTCAATACCAACAGCACATATACACTCATAGTTATTATTACCATAATTATTTGAATTTAAAAAAACTGAGGTTGAAAATGTGTTTGACCATTCAAGTAGTTTTTGTCTAAATAAATTCAAATCATTACAATAAAATTTTTTAGAAAATCTTTTCAAAAATTTTTATTTCAAATTTAAATAATAGTTTTTTTAAAATAACTCTTGTTTGTTTGAAATTTTTTTTTGAGTTTTGCTTTGTGAATTTAATAAATAGAAATTTAACTCTACTTACAACTCCGGCTCCACACCGTGCCCGCCCTTTTGGGTATTATTCTATTTAAGAAGTTAGGTGAGTCCAGCTTCATTTCAATTCAATCTTAACTAAATTTTAAATTATCGTGGAAATTACTGTTGCTTCATTGAAGCATATCAAACATTGTGAAATCATCTCAAAAACTATTAGCTCTTCAGCAAAAGTTAGAGGAACTGGTATTGCTTTAAGATCTCCTGATTATATCAGAAAAAAAATTGAAAATAACAATGCAATTATTGCAGTTGACAAGGACAAGTTTGCAGGGTTCTGTTACATAGAAAAATGGGGACATGGAAAATACGTTGCTCACTCTGGACTAATTGTAGATCCAAGTTTTAGAGGACAAGGATTAGCAAAAAAAATAAAAAAATTAACATTTGAACATTCAATAAAAAAATATCCAAATGCAAAAATATTTGGTATTACCACTGGACTTCCAGTGATGAAAATCAATTATTCGCTGGGTTACAAACCAGTAACCTTTTCCGAACTTACAGATGATGAAGAGTTTTGGAAAGGATGTCAAACATGTAAAAATTATGATGTTCTAAACAGAACTAATAAAGAAATGTGTTTGTGTACAGGAATGTTATACGATCCAAAAACAATTAAATGAAAAAAATAGTACTTGCTTACAGTGGAGGACTTGACACCTCTTATTGCTTAAAAAAACTGTCAAATGAAGGAAATCAGGTCCATGCAATAAATATTAATACTGGAGGACTTTCAAAAAATGATATTGAGGAAATGAAGGAAAAAGCATATGAATTAGGTGCTCATACATTCAAATCAATAAACTCACTTAAGTTATTTTATGAAAAAATAATTAGGTTTTTAGTTTATGGAAATGTATTAAGAAATAACACCTATCCACTTTCTGTAAGTTCTGAAAGAACAATACAAGCAATCGAAATTATTAAATATGCAATAAATAATAATGCAACACATATTGCACATGGAAGTACAGGAGCTGGAAATGATCAAGTTAGGTTTGATTCAATTTTTCAAATTTTAGCTCCAGAAATAAAAATAATAACACCTATTAGAGACTCTAACTTAACAAGGGAAGAAGAAATCAAATATTTAAATAAAAATGGTGTTAATATTAGTTGGAATAAAGCAAAATATTCAATAAATAAGGGACTTTGGGGAACCAGTGTTGGTGGAGACGAAACTTTAACATCAAACATTCCTTTGCCTGATGAAGCATATCCAGGAAAAATTATAGAATCTAGTTCAAAAAATTTAATTCTAAACTTTAAAGAAGGACAACTCTCTGGAATTAATGGAATAAATTATGATCCGGTTACCTGCATTGAATTAGTAAACAATGAATGTGATAAATTTTGCATTGGAAGGGATGTTCATGTTGGAGATAGCATAGTTGGAATCAAAGGAAGAGTTGGATTTCAAGCGGGTGGTCCAATTTTAATTATAAAATCTCATCACCTATTAGAAAAACATACTCTAACTAAATGGCAACAATATCAAAAGGAACAATTATCAAATTTTTATGGAATGCATTTGCATGAAGGTCAATATTTAGATCCAGTTTTAAGGGACATTGAATCGTATCTACTAAGTAGCCAAAAAAATGTTAATGGAAGTGTAGATGTAACATTATACCCATATAGATTTAAACTCAATGGTATTGAATCTGAAAATGATTTAATGAAAAAGGAATTTGGTTCTTATGGAGAAATAAATAACAAATGGACATCTGAGGATGCAAAGGGTTTTATCAAAGTGATTTCAAATCAAAATAAAATATATCATTATGTCAATAATAAATAATATTATAAAAGTTGGAATTGTAGGATCTTCTGGATATACAGGAGGAGAATTAATTAGAATTTTATTGAACCATCCTAATACAGAGATTGAATTTGTTCATAGTAAATCTAAATATGGAAAAAAAATATTTGAAGTTCACAAAGATTTAATTGGTGATACTGAACTAGAATTCACAAATAAAATAAAGAAAACAGACATTTTATTTTTATGCCTAGGTCATGGAAATTCAAAAGAATTTCTAAAAAATAATAGTATTGATAGTTCAACAAAAATTATTGATTTAAGTCAAGATTACAGAGTTGAGGATCAAATAAATGTTGAAAGAAATTTTACATATGGACTGCCTGAGCTTCAAAAAGAAAAAATAAAAAAAACTAATAACATATCAAATCCAGGTTGTTTTGCTACTGCTATTCAACTAGGATTAATACCAGCACTGAAAAAAGATTACATAAATGGAGAAATTCACACTAATGCGATTACTGGAAGCACAGGAGCTGGAGTTATTCCTAGTAATACAACTCATTTTAGTTGGAGGAATAATAATATTTCATGGTACAATGCATTTACTCACAGACATCTCAATGAAATAAAATTTCATTGTAATAAACTGACAAAAAAACAAATTAATATAAATTTTATTCCTGTAAGAGGAAATTTTACTAGAGGAATTTATTGCATGAGTTATTTTGAATCAAAATTCAATATAGATGATTTTATAAAAGCCTATGAAGGTTATTATAAGAATCATCCATTTGTTCATATTTCTAAAGATGAATTAAGTTTAAAAGAGGTTGTAAACACTAACAAATGTATTATTCATATTAAACAGATTGATAAAAAAATATTAATCACATCGATTATTGATAATTTAATAAAAGGAGCCTCTGGACAAGCTATTCAAAACATGAATCTAATGTATGGATTAGATGAAAAATTAGGACTTAAATTAAAATCAACAACTTTTTAAAAATAATTATGAAAATAGCAATTTTAGGCGCTGGTAATTTAGGAATAAGTATAGCTAATGGTTTACTTACAAATAATATGATTACTAAATTATATCTAACCAAACGAAAAACATCAACACTAGAAAAATGGAAAAATATTCCAGAGATTATAATTTCATCTAATAACATTGAGGCAGTTGAATGTTCTGATATTATCATACTCTGTGTTCAACCATCTCAGTTTAACAAAATTTCAAATGAAATAACAGAGTATCTTAATAACAGACACACAATTATATCTACAATTACAGGATTATCTTTGAATGTTTTAGAAAAAGCTTTTGGTAAGGAAAAACACATAGTTAGAAGTATGCCCAATACCGCAATTTCAGTTGGTCAATCAACTACTTGTCTATGTAGTAATGATACAGGAAAATCAAGATTGGAATTAGCTGAATCAATTTTTAATAACCTTGGTAAAAGTTTTATTATTAATGAAAAAAATATGCAAGCTGCAACTGTACTATGCGCAAGCGGAATTGCATTTTGGATGAGATTAATAAGATCCACAGCTCAGGGAGGAGTTCAACTTGGTTTTGAAAGTAAGGAAGCTTTAAAAATGTCAATAGCAACAGCTTCTGGTGCAATTTCTCTATTAGTTAATAATAAAAGTCATCCTGAGGAAGAAATAGACAAGGTTACAACTCCAAATGGATGTACAATTAAAGGTCTAATTGAGATGGAACATCAAGGATTAAGTTCTGCGTTAATCAGCGGGCTAGTTTCGTCATTTGAAAAAATTAATAAAATATCAATAAAATGAGTCTGTTTAATGTATATCCACTTTATGAAATGACTCCATCACATGCAGAAATGTGTTACGTTTTTGATAAAAAAGGTAATAAATATCTTGACTTGTATGGGGGACACGCCGTTATTTCAATTGGACATAGTCATCCGGCCTATGTAAATTCATTAACAAAACAATTAAATAATATTGGATTCTATTCAAATTATATAATTAATGATTTACAGAAAAAAGTTGCTGAAAAAATTATTTTACAATCTGGTTGTAAAAATTATAGTTTGTTTATGACAAATAGTGGTGCAGAAGCAAATGAGAATGCGCTTCAGGTTGCGTCATTTCATACCAATAAATCTAGAATAATAGCTTTCAAAAATTCTTTTCATGGAAGAAGTAATGCTGCATTAAGCATTACAGATAATTCCAATATTAAATCAAAAATGAATGACAAAATTGATGTGAGCTTTATAAATTTTAATGATAAAGATGCATTTGATAAAGAAATTAAAAAAGGAGATGTTAGTTCTGTTATATTTGAATCAATTCAGGGTGTAGGGGGTCTAGATGAACCTGAAACTGAATTTGTTAAACATGTTTCAAATCAATGCAAAAAAAATAGCGTTTGTTTGATTGCTGATGAAGTTCAATCTGGTTTTGGAAGAACAGGTGATTTTTTTGCTTTTCAGAAACACGATATAGATCCTGATATTATTTGTATGGCTAAAGGAATGGGTAACGGATTTCCAGTTGGCGGTATTCTTATAAAAGATAATATCAAAGCAAAGTTTGGAATGTTGGGAACAACATTTGGAGGAAATCACTTGGCTTGTACAGCTGTTTTATCTGTACTTGAAACAATCGAAAATGAAAAACTTATGGAAAATTCTAAAAATTTAGAAAACTATTTTAGAAAAACAATTTCAAAAATAAGTTCAGTTTCAAAGATAAAAGGAAGAGGATTAATGTTGGGGATAGAATTTAATTTTCCTGCAGCAGAACTAAGAAAAAAACTAATATTTAAACATAAAATTTTTACAGGTGGAAGTGCAAATAAAAACCTTTTAAGAATTCTTCCGCCTTTGAATATCAACAAATCTCATGTTGATAAGCTTTATAATGCATTAAATGTTGAATTACAATGAAAAAGTTTATTTACTCTGAAGATTTAATAGATTACGATATAAATGTTAGTAATTTAATTAAATATAAAAACAATGTTAACATTTCTAATAAATACCAAAACAAAGTTCTGGGTTTAATTTTTTTTAATCCAAGTTTGAGAACAAGATTAAGTACTCAAAAAGCTGCTTTAAATCTAGGTATTAAGACTATCTCAATTAATGTGAATAAAGATTCCTGGCAACTTGAATTTGAAGATAATATTGTGATGAATGGAGATAAACCTGAACATATTAAAGAAGCTGCTCAGGTTATTTCTCAATATTGTGATATCATTGGAGTTAGATCTTTCGCGTCACTGGAAAATAAAAAAACAGATTTAGAAGATATTATAATTAATTCTTTTGTCAAATATTCTAAGGTACCTGTAATTAATCTTGAAAGTGCAATTAGTCACCCACTTCAATCATTGGCAGATGCATTAACAATAAAAGAAAATAGTAAATTCAAAAATCCAAAGATTATTTTGTCATGGGCTCCACACATTAAGCCTCTTCCGCATGCAGTTGCAAATTCTTTTATAAAAATGTGCAGATTATGCAATTTTGATTTAACAATAACAAACCCCAAAGAATGCAATTTAAGCAAAGAGATAACTAATGGATTCGATGTAATACATGATCAAAATACAGCTTTTAAAAACGCTGACTTTATATATGCAAAAAACTGGTCTAGTTTTGAGAATTATGGAAAGTTAATTAAACCTAAAAATTCATGGACCATTGACACTGAAAAAATGGAATTAACAAACAATGCTTATTTCATGCATTGTTTACCAGTTAGAAGAAATCTAATCGTTACAGATCATGTTTTAGATTCAAAAAATAATTTGACAATAAATCAGGCAAATAATAGAACTTTTGCAACACAATATATTTTAGATAAGATTTTAAAAAATGAAAAATAAATTAACTATTGTAAAAGTTGGTGGATTAATAATAAACGATGATTCATTGATTAAAGTTTTTTTGGAAAATTTCTCAAAAATTGACGGAAAAAAGATAATGGTTCATGGGGGAGGTAATATTGCTTCAAATTACATGAGAAGATTAGGAATCGATCCAAAAATGATTAATGGAAGAAGAATTACTGATTTAGAAACTCTTGATATTGCAATGATGACTTATGCTGGACTAATTAATAAGAAAATAGTTGCCAAACTTCAACAATTAAATTGTAATGCATTAGGTTTATCAGGTGCAGATGGAAATATTATTAGGTCAAAAATTAGAGAATTTAAAGAAATTGATTTTGGATTTGTAGGAGATATAATTTGTATTAACGATCAACTAATTTTAAAATTATTAGACTCAAAATTAGTACCAATTCTATGTTCATTGTCCCATGATGGAGCGGGACAAATCTTAAATACAAATGCTGATAGTATAGCATCAAGTTTAGCAATAGAAATGTCAAAGCACTTTGACGTAACATTAAAATATTGCTTTGACAAACCTGGACTATTAACTGATATTAATAAACCTGATAGTATTAAAAAACACATTATTAAATCTGATTATGAAAAACTAAAAAAGGATAGAATAATAGTTGATGGAATGATTCCGAAAATTGAAAATTGTTTTTTTGCTTTAGAGAATGGTGTTAAAGAAATTTTTATAGGAAATCAAAACATCATTAATGATGTAAAAAATTGTACAAAAATTACCCTATCATGAAAGAAATAACAAATAGTGCAATTTCCCTTTTAAAAAAATTAATTAGAACTGAATCATTTTCTTCAAATGAAGAAAAAACATCTTTATTAATTCAAAATTGGTTTAAACAACATAACATAAATTTTAAAACTTACAAGAACAATGTATATGCGTATAATATGTTTTTTGATGAAAACAAACCAACCATACTTTTGAATTCTCATCATGACACAGTTATGCCTAATAGTGGATATACCAATGATCCATTTGATAGTTTCATTGAGGATGGAAAATTATACGGATTAGGTAGCAACGATGCAGGTGGAGCATTAGTCTCGTTAATTTCAGTTTTTACAATTTTATACCATAAGAAAAATTTAAACTACAACTTGATTATTCTTGCTTCAGCTGAAGAAGAATCGTCTGGAGATAATGGTATATCTTGTGTTATTCCTTTATTACCAAAAATTGATTTTGCAATAATTGGTGAACCAACTCTTATGAAAATGGCAGTTGCTGAAAGGGGATTAATAGTTTATGACTTAGTTATAGAAGGAACGGCTAGTCATGCAGCTCATGAAAATAATGATAACCCTATTTTAAAATCAATAAAAGTTCTGAACTGGATTAAAAGTTTAAACTTTTTAAAGAAATCAAATTTTTTAGGAGAAGTTAAAACAACTGTAACTCAAATAAATTCTGGAAGCCAACATAATGTAGTACCATCAAAATTAGAAATGGTACTTGATGTAAGAGTAAATGATTGTTATACAAACAAAGAAATTGATGATTATATTATTAAAAATGCACCTTGTATTATAAAAGCAAGATCATTAGATCTTAATTCCTCATGTATTAATATTGATCATCCTATTGTTGTAGCTGCAGATAAAAGCGGGATTGAAAAATATGGTTCCCCTACTCTGTCAGATCAATCTAAAATATCATTTCCATCAATTAAAATGGGACCAGGAGATTCAAAAAGATCACACACTGCAAATGAATTTATTTATGTCAAAGAAATTGAAAATGCAATCCCTCAATATATAAATTTACTAAACAAAATTCTTTAAAATAATATTATGAAACTCTGGAACAAAGAAGATAGCTTGGACAAAAAAATCGAAAATTTCACTGTTGGAAAAGATAGACTATATGATGTTTACCTAGCAAAATACGATGTTATAGCTTCTATTGCTCATGCTAAAATGTTAAAGAAAGTAAATATTTTAACATCAATTGAGTACAAAAAGATTGAATATGAATTAAATAAAATTTTAGAACAAATTAATTCCAAAGATTTTGTCATTGAAAAAGAATTTGAAGACATACATTCTAAAATCGAAAATATGTTGATAGAAAAACTTGGTTCAATTGGAAAAAAAATACATACCGGCAGATCTAGAAACGACCAAGTTCTTGTTGCTACTCAACTATACTTGAAAAATGAGATTAATGAAATTAAAAAATATTGCATTAATCTTTTCAATACGTTTATTCAAATGGCTGAAGAAAATAAAAATAATTTTCTTCCTGGATATACTCATCTTCAAGTTGCTATGCCATCCTCATTTGGACTTTGGTTTTCATCATATGCAGAAAGCTTAATTGATGATATGCTTTATTTAAAAACAGCATATAAAATTAATGATCAAAACCCATTGGGAAGTGCTGCTGGATACGGGAGTTCATTCAATCTTGATAGAGATTTTACAACTTCTGAGCTAGGGTTTTCGGAACTAAAGTATAATGTTATATCTTCTCAAATGAATAGAGGAAAAGTTGAAAAATCAGTTGCAATTGCAATAAGTGCGATTGCAAGTACATTATCAAAAATTTCATCTGACATATGTTTGTATATGAGTCAAGAATTTAACTTTATTTCATTTCCAGATGAAATTACTACTGGTTCTAGCATAATGCCTCACAAAAAAAACCCTGATGTTTTTGAGCTGATTAGAGGAAAATGTAATTCACTGCATTCTGTAGTGACAGACTTCAATAACATGTCAATAAACCTTAATAGTGGATATCACAGGGATTTACAATTATTCAAACAAAAAATTATTGATTCAATAACTGAAATTAAAAATTGTTTAGAAATTGTTGATTTTACAATTAAAAAGATCATTGTAAGAAAAAATATTTTAGATGATGAAAAATATAAATATGTTTATTCAGTAGAAAATCTGAACAAACTGGTTAATGAGGGTGTTTCATTTAGGGATGCTTATATGAAAATATCTAAGGAAATAAAAGAAAATACATTTAAGCCCCACAAAGAATTCAACCACACACTTAAAGGAAGTATTGGAAATTTATGTTTAGAGGAAATAAAACTTAAATTAAAAAATGTGATAGATTTTTAAATATGTAATGCCCTATTTTCAGTTGCCGCCAATGCTGCTTCTTTAATGGCTTCGGCATACGTTGGATGCGAGTGACTCATTCTAGAAATATCCTCAGCAGAAGCCCTAAATTCCATAGCTGTTACTGCTTCAGCAATTAAGTCAGCAGCTCTGGCACCAATTATATGAACTCCTAATATTTCATCAGTTTTCTTGTCAGCTAGTATTTTAACAAAACCATCAATATCCATACTGGCTCTTGATCTTCCTAAAGCTCTCATGGGAAACTGACCAGATTTAAAGTCAATTCCCTCGGAATCTAGCTGTTGTTCAGTTTTACCAACTGAAGCGACTTCAGGCCATGTAT
>SGZG01000015.1 GCA_004214185.1 Flavobacteriales bacterium
AAAAATACCACTTAACATTCCGCCAATACTCACGGCTATGGCTCCAGGCAAAGACAATGTTCGTTGTAGCTTCTTCATATAAAGACGTTATATTAAAAATAATATTTTTAAGCAGAAATCCTATATATATAAGGTTAATTGTAACAAAAAAAGCTAAGACGCTCTTTTTCAAATGATAACAAGGGCGTCAGGATGATTTAAAGATTTAGTTTTAAAAGAAATTATGGTAAGAATTAATCATTAAGCTTTAAAACAGCCATAAAAGCTTCTTGCGGAATCTCAACCCGACCAACTTGTCTCATTTTTTTCTTTCCCTTTTTTTGTTTTTCTAAAAGCTTTCTTTTTCTTGTAATATCCCCGCCATAGCATTTCGCAGTAACATCTTTTCTTAAAGCCTTTATGGTTTCTCTAGAAATAATTTTAGCGCCAATAGCAGCCTGTACAGGAATATCAAATTGCTGACGCGGAATTAGTTCTCGTAGTTTTTCACACATTTTTTTACCAATAGTGTAAGCGTTGTCAAAATGAATTAAAGCAGATAGTGCATCAACCGAATTTCCGTTGAGAAGCAAATCTACCTTTACAAGTTTTGAGGGCCTAAGGCCAATTGGTGAATAATCAAAAGAAGCGTAGCCTTTTGAAACAGTTTTAAGCCTATCATAAAAATCAAAAACAATCTCAGCCAAAGGCATATCAAAGACAAGTTCAACTCTTTGAGTGGTTAAATATGTTTGGTTTTTAATCTCCCCTCTTTTTTCAATACATAGGCTCATAACATTTCCCACATAGTCAGATTTTGTTATTATAGTTGCTTTTATAAAAGGCTCCTCTACACGATCTAAACCAGAGGGATCAGGCAAGTCAGAAGGATTGTTTACTAAAATAGGCACATCCATTTCTCTTCTAGTAAAAGCGTTGTAGGACACGTTAGGCACTGTTGTTATCACAGACATATTAAATTCTCTTTCAAGCCTTTCTTGAATTATTTCTAAGTGTAACATTCCTAAAAAACCACATCTGAAGCCAAAACCGAGAGCAGATGAACTTTCGGGTGAATATACTAAAGACGCATCGTTTAGCTGAAGCTTATCCATTGAAGACCTAAGCTCTTCATAATCTTCAGTGTCAACAGGGTAAATTCCTGCAAAAACCATAGGTTTTACGTCTTCAAATCCAGAAACACCTTCAGATTCGTTAGAGCTAACATCAATAATAGTGTCACCAACCTTAACTTCTTTTGCATTTTTGATTCCAGTAATTAAATAACCTACATCTCCAGCACCAATACATTGTTTTGGGGTTTGGGTCAGATTTAGTGTTCCAACCTCATCAGCAGAATAGTTTTTTTGTGTAGCTAAAAACTTAATACCTTGACCTTTGGTGATTTTTCCAGAAAAAACCCTAAAATAAGTTTCAACACCCCTAAAAGGATTGTATACAGAGTCAAAAATCAAAGCCTTTAACGGAGCCTCATCGTTTCTGTCTGGCCCAGGAATAACATTTATAATGGCGTCAATAATGTTTTCAATTCCCAGTCCAGTTTTTGCTGAAGCATGAATAATCTCTTCTTTTTTACACCCAAGCAAATCAACGATGTCATCACTAACCTCTTCAGGGTTGGCAGAAGGCAGGTCAACTTTGTTTAATACAGGGATGATTTCCAAATCGTTTTCTAAAGCAAGATAGAGATTAGATATTGTTTGAGCCTGTATGCTTTGAGCGGCATCAACCACTAAAAGAGCACCCTCACAGGCAGCAATAGATCTTGAAACTTCATAAGAAAAATCAACATGACCAGGCGTGTCGATGAGGTTTAAAATATATTGCACCCCATTTTTTTTATAATCCATTTGTATTGCGTGGGATTTGATTGTAATACCCCTTTCTCTTTCAAGATCCATATTGTCAAGAAGCTGATCTTGTTTTTCACGGCTAGAAACAGCCCCAGTAAAATCAAGAAGCCTGTCGGCTAAAGTGCTTTTACCATGATCTATGTGGGCAATGATGCAAAAATTTCTTATTTCAGACATAAAATAAATAGTCTGCAAATATAGTGCAATTAAGCGTTTAAGTCTATTAAGATTAAAATTTTACTTTTGCATTAAAATTTTAAATTTTGATAAAAATCGGCAACATAGAAATCCCAGAATTTCCTCTTCTCCTTGCCCCAATGGAAGACGTAAGTGATCCTCCTTTTAGAGCGCTTTGCAAGGAAATGGGGGCTGATGTCGTGTATACAGAATTTATTTCAAGCGAAGGATTAATTAGAAACGCTCAAAAAAGTGTTGTAAAATTAGACATATTCGAAAAAGAACGGCCAGTGGGAATTCAAATTTTTGGAGCAAACCTTGATTCAATGCTTCAATCCATTGACATAGTCGAATCTGTAAAACCAGATATAATTGACATTAATTTTGGCTGCCCAGTAAAAAAAGTGGTCTCTAAAGGTGCTGGGGCAGGAATTCTGAAAGACATTGATCTTATGGTAAAACTAACTAAAGAAATGTGTAAAAGAACTAAACTCCCAGTTACCATTAAAACTAGACTAGGTTGGGATGAAAACTCAATTAAAATAGTTGAAGTAGCAGAAAGGCTCCAAGATGTTGGTGCAAAAGCAATTTCAATACACGGAAGGACTAGGGCACAAATGTATAAGGGCGAGGCCAATTGGATCCCAATAGCACAAGTAAAAAACAACCCCCGAATGCACATTCCTGTTTTTGGAAATGGCGACGTAAACTCACCTGAAAAAGCAAAACTTATGAGAGATGAGTATGGTTTAGACGGGGCTATGATCGGAAGAGCAAGCATTGGAAACCCTTGGTTTTTCAATCAAGTTAAAGAGTTTTTTAAAACAGGACAACATTTAAAAAAGCCGTCTATTCTTGAAAGAATAAAGGTGGCTAGAAGACATTTAGAAATGTCGATCAAATGGAAAGGAGAAAGGCTAGGTATTTTAGAAACTAGAAGACATTATTCAAACTACTTTAAAGGGATTCAAGATTTTAAACCATATCGAACAAAACTTGTTACACTAGAGTCAGAAACTGAGCTGATGGACTTGTTTAAAGTACTCGAACAAGAAAACAAAACGTTTGTTACTGCAGTTTAATTTTTAGACTTCTTTTGGAGGCAACGTAAGACCCAATCCCACAAATTGTCAAAAGAAATAAAAAAACAGTCAAGATATTAGAAGCTTCAAAACTAACAGGGTATGCAATTGTTGTTCCTGAAAGCGTAATCAAAGAAAATGTTTTTTGAGCCCAAACAAAAACAACACCAAGAGACAGGCCCAACAAACCACCAACAAAAGAAATTAGAAGTCCATGCCCAAAAAAGATGTGTTTAATATCAAAAGGTGTTGCCCCAAGCTTTATTAAAGTCTTTATGCTTTTTTGTTTCTCTACTATTAAAATTATTATAGCCCCAACAGAGTTGAACATAGCAACCGTTAAAATCAACCCCATTAAAATGTTCAAAATCAAACCTTCTGAATTGATCATTTTGTAATACGTCTCGTTGAGCTCTTCTCTCGACTTAATTGTAAATTCACTAGTGAATTCTTTACTTAAAAGTTTTTTTAAACCATCAGGATCATAAGTTTTGATCAAGATAGAAGAAATATCCCCTTCTTTTTTATCAAGCAAGTCCTGAACAGAGCTTAGGGGAGCAAAAACCACCCTTTGGTCTTTTTCGTCTGAGGAATTAAAAACACCAGTAGCCATAAAACGGTGGCTTTTAAAAGGTGTTTTGTTTAATCCTTGTCTGGCTTTTTTTAAGGGAACGGAAATTTGCAATCCGTTGCCATATTCAAACAAACCAAGATCAAGAGAGCTGGCCGTGTTATAACTAACAACAGCTTCGTTTGAGTTTAAACCAACCCATCTTCCCAAAGAGAGCAGGCTGTCCGTCTGAACTATTTCCCCGTAATTTTGTTGCACCCCAATTAACTCTCCATAAGCACTTTTTTCTCCATCACCCAAAAGAATTTTTTCTTCTAAAACAGAGCTGTAGAGAACCCCGTTTGAGTTTAGAAAATCAGCTTGAGCTTTAGAAAGCTTAAAAGACCCTCCACCCTCAATTGAAATTTTTAAATCAGGATCAAAAGCTCTGTTGTATTGTAATCCAAAGTCTTTTAACCCCGAAAACACCGATAGGACAATAAAAAAAGAACAAGAGGCTATCACTAAAACAAGAGAAGCTACAGCACTTATAAAATTTACAATATTCAACTTGCTTTTCGACCAAAAGTATTTTAGAGAGACAAAAAAGCTTATGCCCATTTTTTAAATTTTTTTTCTTTTTTCAAGAAGTGATTGGTCTTTTATAGGGTCTTCTGTTTTTTTAAGAGCAGCATCTATGGAGTCGATATGCTCTAAAGAGTCGTCATTGTAGTAAAAAAGCTCAGGAACTCTCCTAAGTTGATTTTTAATCAAAACACCTAAAAAACCTCTAATTTCAGCTTTTTTTAGTTCAATTAGCTCAAAAATAGTAGAGGTGTTTTTTGCAGGAAAAACACTTATGTAAACTTTTGCAGAAGAAAGGTCTTGAGAAACCCTAACCTTTGTGACGGAAACTACTGTTGAGGTGATAGAGGTTTCTTTTAAGAGTTTTTGTAAGATTTCGGTTATATCTTTTCTTAAAAAAACACCTACTTTTTTTTGTCGAGTGGTCTCCATATTGCGAAAATACAGAAACTTTAACTATAATTTTGAGATTCTAAGGGTGTTTACCTGCCCCTTGTCTTTAACCGGCATAGCAGCCAGGTTAATAACATGTGCTCCTTTTTTAACAAACCCTTTTTCAATGGCAAGCTGGTTGACTTCTTCAACAGTTTTGTCTGTGCTAACAAAGTTGTTATAGTAGATACATTTTACTCCCCAAAGAAGGCAAAGTTGAGACAAAACCCTTTTATTGGATGTAAAAACAAGAATCATTGCGCTTGGTCTCCATGAAGAGATTTGCCAAGCCGTATACCCACTATTTGTTAGGGTGCATATTGCAGAAGCACCAATTTCGTTTGCAATATTACAAGCATGAAAACACACAGCTTTTGTTATAACTCTTTTAGACTTTATTTCAGGCAGAGTGTTAGGCACTTTAATTAATGGGGAGTTTTCAACCCCACGAATAATTTTCCCCATTGTTTTAACCACTTCAACAGGATACTTTCCAACAGATGTTTCTCCTGAAAGCATAACAGCGTCAGCACCGTCCATTACGGAGTTTGCAACATCGTTAACCTCAGCTCTTGACGGAGTTAAGCTGTCAATCATTGACTCCATCATTTGAGTCGCTATGATAATAGGTTTCCTTGCCTGCTTTGCTTTTTTTACCAAAAGCTTTTGTTTTAAAGGGACTTCCTCAGCAGGAATTTCAAGACCTAAATCTCCTCTAGCTACCATTAGGCCATCAGCAGCTTTTAATATGCCCCCTATATTTTCAATTGCTTCAGGTTTTTCAATTTTGGCAATTATAGGGATTTTCTGTTCAGAATTTGTCTTGATCAGTTTTTCCAGCAACTTGACATCTTGTTTGGTTCTAACAAATGAAAGCGCAATCCAATCAAAACCATTTTTAATAGCAAACAACGCATCTTCTTTATCTTTTTGAGTTAATGCTGGTAATGAGATTTTTGTGTTAGGAAGGTTAACTCCTTTTTTTGATTTCAAAACCCCGCCCTGAACAACCTTTGCTTCAACCAAGTCTTTTTTATTGGTTTTAACAACCCTAAAAATCAACTTTCCGTCATCAACTAAGATTTTTTCGTTTTCCGAAACATCTTTTGGAAAATCAGGATAATTAATAGAAACTAAGGAGGAATTTCCAAAATCAACTCTATTTGTGGTTATTGAAATTAAATCACCTTTTTTAACTTTAGAGTTTTCCTCAACAGTACCAAGCCTTATTTTAGGCCCCTGTAAATCTCCAAGTATTGCAACATGAGTGTTTGTTGATGTGCTAATTTCACGAATATTAGAAACTGTTTCAAGAACTTCAGCGTGGGAAGCGTGTGAAAAATTTACCCTAAAAACATTAACTCCCGCTTGAATCAAAGATTTTAATTTTGACAATGCTGTTGAGCTCGGTCCTAAGGTTGCTATTATTTTGGTTTTATTTGAGTTCATTAATGTTCAAATATTAAATTTTCTTTAGATTTTAGTTTTTTTTCAGGAATTTCATAAATAGAAACGATTTCTGAAATGGATTTAATTTTGGTTAAAAACCTTGCAAAGATAGCCCCATCTCCACTATATTTCAAAATATAATCAACAGAACCTAGCTCTGGCAATAAAAGAAAGTCTTTTATATCGCTGCCAAAAAGGGTGTTGTTTTGGTTGTTTTTAGTTACAGATTTACTAACGTTATTAAATATCGAAAGACTATACCCAATTTTTTTGTCTTCATGCTCATAAGCCATAAAAGAGGCGTTTGTCTTGGCAAAAGTTAAATCTTCTTTGGTTCTTTTTAAAGACAAACCTAGAGATGTATTTAAAAGAAGTATTAAAAGGTAAAACTCCTCTCCACACAGGATCGCAAAATAATTTGAACTTTTTTCAAAATCAAGATGTTTTAAAATATGATTAGACACTCAGTAAAGATACGATAAGTAATGGTAGAAGGGTTAATGCTAGCCTTCAAATTTTTTAAACAAAACACAAGCATTATGGCCTCCAAAACCGAAAGTGTTGCTCATTGCATATTCAACATTTCTTTTTTGAGATTTGTTAAAAGTGAAATTAATTTTATTATCTATAGACTCGTCATTTGTTTTATGGTTAATAGTTGGAGGAATCACCCCGCTATTAATTGAAAGTATTGAAGAAATCGCTTCCACCGCTCCTGCAGCTCCTAACAAGTGTCCCGTCATTGATTTTGTAGAATTTATATTCATTGAGTAAAGATGATCCCCAAAAACATCATAAAGAGCTTTTGATTCTGCAACATCTCCTAAAGGAGTAGAGGTTCCGTGCATGTTAACAGTATCTATAAGAGAAAAGTCAACTCTAGCATCCCGAAGACAATTTTGCATAACTTTAATAGCTCCAAGTCCCTCAGGGTGAGGAGCCGTCATGTGATGAGCATCTGCCGAAAGACCTCCTCCAACAATCTCAGCATAGATTTTAGCACCTCTTTTTTTTGCATGTTCATATTCTTCAAGAATTAAACACCCTCCACCTTCTCCAAGAACAAAACCATCTCGGTCTTTATCAAAAGGTCTAGACGCTGTTTCAGGACTGTCATTTCTAGTTGAAAGAGCGTGTAAAGCATTAAAGCCACCTATCCCAGAAATTGACACACCTGCTTCAGAGCCACCCGAAACAATAACATCGGCATGACCTAATCTAATATAATTTAAACCATCAATAAGCGCGTTTGCTGAAGATGCACACGCAGAGACAGTTGCAAAATTTGGGCCCATAAAACCATTTCGAATTGAAATAATTCCAGGTGCAATATCAGGAATCATTTTAGGAATCATAAATGGATTAAACCTTGGGGTTCCATCTCCAGAAGCAAAGCCCAAAACTTCGTTTTGAAAGGTTTCCAAACCGCCAATTCCAGCACCCCATATAACACCTATTCTGTCTTTGTCAACATCGTCTTCAATTAGCCTGGCATCAACTATTGCCTCATCAGATGAAACTATTGCATACTGAGCAAACCTGTCCATTTTACGCGCAAGCTTTCTGTCCATAAAGTTTTGAGGATCAAAACCTTTGAGCTCACATGCAAATTGAGTTTTGAATTTAGATGCATCAAAATAGGTAATGTTATTAGCACCCGACTTTCCAGAAACCAATCCGTCCCAATATTCAGACACAGTGTTACCTATAGGTGTTAGTGCTCCTAATCCGGTAACAACAACACGCTTATGTTCCATAAAACTATTTTGAACTTTCTATATACTGAACGGCTTGACCAACAGTAGCAATTTTTTCAGCTTGATCATCTGGGATTTGAATATCAAATTCTCTTTCAAATTCCATAATTAATTCTACTGTATCAAGAGAGTCAGCGCCTAAGTCGTTAGTAAAACTTGCAGATGGCACAACCTCGTTTTCGTCAACACCTAATTTGTCGACAATAATTGCATTAACTCTAGATGAAATATCAGACATAATTATTTTTTAAAGTTGCGACAAAAATAAAAAACTTTATATTATAACCATCTTTTTTTATAAAAATTAATAAAAGACTGTAAAAAATCGTTGATTTATGAGGTATAAAACCGTTATTTTGTTGAACAAAAAAAGACAAACTTGAACAATACTAACAAAAAGGTTATAATATTTGCTTCGGGATCTGGCTCTAACGCTTTAAAAATATTTGAATACTTTAATAATAACCAGAATGTCATAATCGATTCAATTTACTGTAACAACCCAAGAGCCAATGTTATAAACATTTTTCAAAAATTGAACATCAAAACAGTGTTGTTTAATAAAAAAGAGTTTTATGAAAGCACGTTTTTAGAGACCATTAGAAACACTAACCCTGACCTAATAGTTTTGGCTGGGTTTTTATTAAAAATACCTGAAAAAATCGTTTCTGCCTTCGAAAACAGAATAATAAACATTCACCCTTCTTTATTGCCTAAATATGGAGGCAAAGGAATGTATGGGCTTAACATACACAAAGAGGTGATTTTAAACAAAGAAAAACTCTCTGGATTTACAATCCACTACGTTAACCAAGAATACGATAAAGGCGCGGTAATATTTCAAAAAAAAATAAAAATAAACGAAAAAGAAACCCCTGAAAGCCTGTCTTCAAAAGTGTTAAAACTTGAGCACGAGAATTATCCCTTAATAATAGAAAAAATTTTAAATAATGAAGGCTTGTGATGTAATAATCTATACAGACGGCTCATCAAGAGGTAATCCGGGTCCTGGGGGGTATGGCATAATAATGGAAGACTGTAAGTCAGGGTTTGTCAAAGAGTATTCAAAAGGTTTTCGATATACAACAAATAACCGAATGGAACTACTTGCTGTAATTGATGCCTTGAAAATGTTAAAGAAAAACAAGCTAAAAGTTCTAATATATACCGACTCAAAATATGTTGTTGATTCAGTTGAAAAAAAATGG
Organism: Flavobacteriales bacterium; assembly: GCA_004214185.1. Lineage (GTDB taxonomy): Bacteria > Bacteroidota > Bacteroidia > Flavobacteriales > Flavobacteriaceae > MAG-121220-bin8. The sequence continues at coordinate 9,094 of SGZG01000015.1, forward strand.
GTTTTTAAATGGAAAACAACAAATTTTAAAAACAAAAAAAATGTAGATTTGTGGCTTGATTTTTTAAAGCTATTTGATAAAAACACCATTAAATTTAACTGGATAAAAGGACACAATAATCACCCACAAAATGAAAAGTGTGATAAACTTGCTTTTGACGCATCGAAAAGTAAAAATTCATCACCAGATCTTGAATATGAAAAAATAAATAAACCCTTATGAAAAAAATCTTAATCATAGGGACTGTTGCTTACGACGAAATAGAAACGACAACAGGGTCATCTGGAAAAATTCTTGGAGGAGCAGCTACTTACATTGGTTTGGGTGCTTCTTTGCTTAATTCAAAATCATCAATAATTTCAATTGTTGGAGGGGATTTTGAACATAAAAACTTAAAGCTGTTAAAGCTCAAAGGAATAAACACTGATTCAATTGAAATCGTTCCAAAAGGAAAGACCTTTTATTGGAAAGGCAAGTATCATAAAGACTGGAACAAACGCGATACTTTAAACACACAACTCAATGTCTTAGCTGATTTTAACCCCGCTGTTTCTGAAGAAAACAAGAAAGCCGAAATTATAGTTTTAGGAAATTTGCATCCAGAAATACAAAACACTGTTCTGGATCAAGTCAATGTTAGCGAAAAATGTATAATACTAGACACAATGAATTTTTGGATGGACAATGCGCTTGCTGAACTTATGAAAGTTATAAAGAGGGTTGATATTATTATAATAAATGACGAGGAGGCTCTTCAGCTTTCTAAAAAGGATACATTATTTGCAGCAGCAAATAAAATCTTGTCTTTTGGCCCCAAACAAATTGTAATTAAAAAAGGAGAACACGGTGCAATGCTTTTTGATGAGAGTCGATTCTTCACTGTTCCAGCGTTTCCGGTTAAAAAAGTTATAGATCCAACTGGCGCTGGAGACACCTTTGCTGGAGGGTTTGCAGGCTACTTGTCACATCTTGATAAAATAAATTTTGAAGCAATGAAACTAGCGGTCGTACACGGAACAGTAATGGCCTCGTTTTGTGTAGAAGGCTTTGGAACATCTGTAATGGAAAGTTTAGAAAAAGAAACAACTAACAACAGACTCAAAGAATTCAAAAATTTTACCAGGTATTAGAGAAATTTAATTAATTTTAAACCCTTACAAGTCTTAAGCAATAAATGAGTGATAAAATAAAACATGAATGCGGAATAGCCCTCATTAGATTGCTCAAACCCCTAGAATTTTATCAAAAAAAATACGGCACCAAATCATTTGGGATAAACAAGATGTATTTGATGATGGAAAAGCAACACAACAGAGGACAAGATGGGGCGGGTTTTGCTACAGTTAAAATTAATGCAAAGCCAGGACAAAAATATATATATAGAGAAAGATCCTCTGCTAAACAACCTATTCAAGAAGTTTTTTCAAGAGTTAACGAAAAGATCATCAATCTAGATAAAAACGAAGAGAATATTCCTTTTCATGGAGAGCTTCTTTTAGGCCATGTTAGATATGGCACGTTTGGTCAAAACAACATAGAAAGTGTCCACCCTTTTTTGAGACAAAACAACTGGACCCATAGGAACCTAATAGTTGCCGGGAATTTTAACATGACAAATAACGAAGAGCTTTTCGAAAACCTAGTTAAGCTGGGCCAACACCCTAAAAGCAAGGTCGATTCTGTTACTGTTATGGAAAAGATAGGACATTTTTTAGATGACGCAGTTCATAAAATATATAGGGACCTAAAAAAAGAAGGTTACACAAAAAAAGAAGCCTCTCCTTTAATTGAAAAAAGGCTGAAGATAAGTAAGATTCTAAAAAAAGCATCAAAAGATTGGGATGGGGGATATGCTATGGTTGGTTTGTTAGGCCATGGGGATGCATTTGTTTTAAGAGATCCCAACGCAATAAGACCGGCCTATTATTTTAAAAACGAAGAAGTTGTTGTGGTTGCTTCAGAAAGACCGGTAATACAAACTGTTTTTAACACCTCATTTGAGAGTATTCAAGAGCTTGAAGCAGGACACAGTATTGTAATAAAAAAATCAGGAAAAGTAGCTGTATTGCCCATACTTGAGAAAAAAGAAAGAAGAGCATGCTCGTTTGAAAGAATATACTTTTCTCGTGGAAGCGATAAAGAAATCTATTTTGAACGAAAAAAGCTTGGGGAGCTCATATTTCCTGAAATAGTAAAAGCTTTAAATGGCGACCTTATTAATACTGTTTTTTCTTACATTCCAAATACTGCTGAAACATCTTTTTTTGGAGTTGTTCAACAGGCGCAAAAACACATAACAGATCAATCTGTAAAACAAGTCATGGAATCTAAAAACGCTCTTTCTAACGACACTTTAAAAAAACTTTTCTCGTTGAAGCCCAGGATAGAAAAAGTAGCCATTAAAGATGCAAAACTTAGGACATTTATTGCTGATGATGCAAACAGGGATGAATTAGTAGCTCACGTATACGATATCACCTATGGCTCTATAAAAAAAACAGATACTTTGGTTATAATTGATGACAGTATAGTCAGAGGAACTACTCTTCAAAAAAGTATATTGAAAATCTTAGACAGGCTAAGCCCAAAAAAAGTCATAGTTGTTTCAAGCGCTCCACAAATCCGTTATCCGGATTGCTATGGAATTGATATGGCAAAAATGGAAGATTTTATAGCTTTTAGAGCAGCTATAAACCTATTAAAAAACCAAGGCAAAGAAGGTTTAATAAAAAAAGTTTACCAAGACTGTTTAAAAGAATTAAAGCTACCAGCTTACAAAATGAAAAACAGGGTTTGTCAAATTTATTCAGATTTCACAGATGAAGAAATTTCTGGCCAAATTTCGACGATGCTTAAAGAGAAAGACATAAAAGCAGAAATACAGGTAATTTTCCAACCAGTTAAAAACCTCCACAAAGCTTGTCCTAAAAACTTAGGAGACTGGTACTTTACAGGGAATTATCCAACACCAGGAGGTAATAAAGTGGTGAACCAAGCATTTATAAATTACTTCAAAGGATCAGGGAAAAGGGCGTACTGATTTATTTTTTAAACAATTCTGAAACAATACTCCAGTCAATCACATTGAAAAAACCAGCAATGTAGTCAGGCCTTCTGTTTTGATAATTGAGGTAATACGCGTGTTCCCAAACATCTAGAGCAAGTATAGGTCTTCCTCCGCATCCTATCCCTTGCATTAAGGGATTGTCTTGATTTGCAGTTGAGCAAATTTCAAGCTTGCCATTTGGATGAACACATAGCCATGCCCAGCCAGATCCAAACCTAGTTCCAGCTGCTTTCGAAAAGATGGACTTAAACTCATCAAAACTTCCAAAAGAAAGATCAATAGCCTCTGCCAAATCACCTGACGGAACCCCTCCTCCATTAGGACTTAAAATATTCCAAAACAAATTATGATTGAAATATCCTCCACCATTATTTCTAACAGCAGTGTTGTTCATATCTAGGTTTTTCAAGATTTCTTCTATTGAAAGCCCCTCTAGAGGGGTGTCTTTGATTGCATTATTTAAATTATTTGTATAACCAGCATGGTGCTTGCCATGATGAATTTGCATCGTTTTAGTGTCAATGTGAGGTTCTAGGGCGTCAAAAGAATATTTAAGCGCAGGTAATTCAAAAGCCATAATTTTAGTTTTAAAATTTAATAGAATAAAATTAATTAATAATCGTTTACTTTTACTAGTAACTAATTTTTTTTTTTTTGAAATCTAAAATTGACATCATAAGTGCTTCTGCAGGTTCGGGCAAAACGCACGTTCTTACCAAACAAATTTTAAAAAAGATTTTAAAATCAAAAGATAAAGAATATTATAAAAGAATTCTTGCATTAACCTTCACTAACAAAGCTACTCAAGAGATGAAGGAGAGGGTTTTGTCATCTTTAAAAGAATTTTCAAAAGTCGAAAAACCTAAAGATTCTGAATTGTACTTTAGTATAAAAAATGAATTAGAGCTTTCTGATTCAGAAATTAGATTAAAAGCAAAAGAAATACTTCAAAAAATTCTACACGATTTTTCCTTTTTTCAAATTGACACTATTGATAGTTTTAATCACCAGCTTTTAAGATCATTTGCACATGACCTTAATATTTCTTCAGATTTCAACCTCATAACCGAAACAGAAGATGTAATAGATGAAGCAATCGCTAGGGTGTTTCAAAGTGCAGTCAACGACAGTAACAAGCTAAATATGCTAAAGGCATTTGCCTTTGACAAAATAAACGAAGGAAAATCGTGGGATATTGGGCATGATTTGAAAGAATTTGCCCGTTCTTTATTTAACGAAAATCAATTTAACGACATTCAAAATTTAAACACACATTCTTTGGAAAGTTTTAAAGAACTAAAAAAAGAGTTGTTAAAAAAAGAAGCTTATGAAACAAAAAAACAAAAAGAAATATTAAAAGCAATCCAAACAGTAATCGAGAATAAAAGTTTTGAAATAAGTTTTTCAAGAAACTCTTTTCCGAAGTTCGTAAAAAAAGTTTTGGAAAATCAACACACATGGAAAGAAGTCAGTTCCGTTTTTAAATTATTTGAAAAAGAGACGTTGATAAACAAATCATCTTATAAAACACACCCAATAATTTGCAAACAGGTGTTTGAAGAATTAAAAGAATTGTTTCTAAATCTAAAAAAAAGCTTAGAAAATTGTTTTGCCTTAAAGTCCTTTTCAAATTCAATAATTCCATCATTATTGATAAAAACAATAAAAAAATACTTCAAAGAAATTCAAAAAGAAAAAAATCAAATTTCTATTTCAGAATTTAATGAAATTATTTATAAAGAAATTTTAAACCAACCTACCCCCTACATATACGAAAAAATTGGAGTTAGGTTCAATGATTATTTTATAGATGAGTTTCAAGACACATCACTTTTACAATGGGCAAATATAATCCCACTAATATCACATGCGCTAGATTCATATGATCATGATGATCCTGAAGGTTCTCTGTTGGTGGTGGGAGACCCCAAGCAATCTGTATATCGATGGAGGGGAGCAAACCCTAGAATATTTACTGATTTATTAGAGGGGGAAAATCCGTTTAATGCAAAAAAAAACATCAAGTTCTTACCCAAAAACTATAGAAGTAAAAAGGAAATAATAATTTTTAACAACCTTTTTTTTAAAAGCATTTCCAAATTACTTTCCAACAAATCGCACAAACATATTTTTGAAGAGAGTTCAAGCCAAAAAACAAACGACAAAAAAGGGGGCTACGTTTCTTTAAAGTTTTTAAAGCAAGAATTAAATAAAGAAGAATATCTTTCAGAAACAATAGATTCAGTTTGTTCAATTATAATAGATTGTAAAAAAAGAAATTATAAAAACTCAGAAATTTCGATTCTCACCAGAGACAATAATCAATCTTCTCAAATTTCACGCGGTCTAATAGAAAGAGGTATTAGTGTTTCTTCTGAAGATGCTCTTTTATTGTCTAATTCCAAGGAGGTTATGTTGCTAATCGAGCTAATAAAATTAAGAATAGACCCCACAAATAAACGCTCTAAATTTAAAATTGCTAATCATTTTTACAACCCGAAATTAAAAGAAGATCAGTTTCTTTTTTTCAATAGTATTATAAATTTAGATCAAGAAGGTTTTTTAAAAAAAATAAATCTTGAATTTTTATCAGAAGGTTTTAAAAAACCGCTTTTTAATTCAATTACACTGGCTATAAAAGAACTCAAACTTAACGAACAAAACAATAATATTTTTATTTCTTTTTTTTTAGAAATTTTATATGACCAAGTTTATAAAAAAAGTCAATCTGATGAAGAGTTTTTAAGATATTGGGATAAAAATAAAGAGAAAATCAAGGTTTCGGGCGAAGGAAATAAAGAGTCTGTACAGGTTTTAACAATTCATAAAGCTAAAGGATTAGAGTTTCCGGTTGTAATTTATCCATTTGCGGATTCTTTTACATTTAGAACCTATGGCTTAAAAAAATGGTTTCCAGTTGATAAATCTAAAAACCCAACCAAGCTATTAGTTTCGTTTAATGAAAAGCTAAAAGAATACAATGACTTGACCAAAAATATGGTTGAGACAACTTTAGAAAACCAAGAGCTGGATAACACAAATTTGCTCTATGTTGCCTTCACTCGCGCAGTTGATGAGCTTTACACTATTTCAAGCTTCCCTAAAAAAGCTTCACTTAATTCACATAACGAAATTACGAGGTCCTTTTTAGAAACAAACAAAATTTGGAATGAAGAAAAATTAAACTACTCTTGGGGGACAAAAACAGTTAAAAAATCACAAACAAAAACCAAAACGGTTTTAAATAAAGGTTTTCAAACTACACAAATGAAATTTGAGCCCAAAAGATCATACGTTGACGAAAAAATTAATTTTGGCTTATACTTTCATGAGTTTATGGGTAAAATCAAAAAAAGATCTGATTATAATCGCGAGAAAACAGACCTTGATTTGAACCAAACAATCAATAAAGAGATAAAAAATCAAATTTTAAGCATATCTAAAAAGATTGTTACAAGTCCAAGTATTAAAAAACATTTCTCCCCAGAGCTCAGAGTTCTTTGTGAAAAAGAAATTTTCTCAAACGATGGCAGAATTTTCAAACCTGATAGAATTGTTTTTGACAAAAATCAGGTTGCCACAGTAATTGACTATAAAACAGGCCAAAAGTCAAGAAGAGATGTTTTACAGATAGAAAACTATAAAAAGCTTCTTCAAAAAATGGGATACAAAGTTAGAGAAACTATTTTAGTTTATGTAAATAATCAATACAATGATATTGAGATTGTTGTTGACTGATTAAAAAAAACCCTTTATATCCTATAAATTCATTAAGTTTGTAGTTACAAATTATTAAACAATATTATAAAATGAAAAAAACAACTAGGATTCTATCACTTTTTGTTATGATTTTTTCTGTAAGCTTTTTGCTTGCACAAGATAAAAATAACAAATGGCAAATATCATTTGGTGTTAATGCTATTGATTTTCATCCAGTAGGAACTGATTCTTCAGATAACCCTACGGGTCATCTTTTCAGTGAATATTTCAATGCCTCAGGTAATTGGAATTACACTTCAGGTTTAGTTAATACCATAAGCCTTACTAGGTATGGCACAGATGATTTCTCTTATGGGTTCAGAGGGTCTTTTAACAAGGTTACTCAGCTCGGTGACGAGAGAGCTACAATTCCTGAAGAAACTATTGCAAGTTTTGATGCGGTTGTGAATTATAACATTCCAACTTCATTGAACGTTCTAGGGCTAGACATTGAGCCGTTTCTTGAAGGAGGTACTGGATACACATGGTTTGCTAATCAAAGGTCTCACACCCTAAATGGAGGATATGGAGTTAATATTCCGGTTTCAAATACTGTTGCCATAAAAATTAATTCAACTTACAAGCACGCGTTTAATGACATGCAGGATCTAAAAGCTCACTTTCAACATAATATTGGTGTAGCTATCAACTTTGGAGGAAAAGATTCCGATAAAGATGGTGTTTATGATCAATATGATGATTGTCCTAACCAAGCTGGTTTGCCTGCATTTAACGGATGTCCTGACAACGATGGAGATGGTGTAGAAAACAGTAAAGATGCATGTCCTGATTTAGCTGGATTAGCTCAATTTGACGGATGTCCTGATTCTGATGGTGATGGAGTTCCTGACACTAAAGATGCGTGTGTTAATTTAGCAGGATCTGTTGAAATGAACGGCTGCCCTGATTCTGATGGTGATGGCGTTTCAGACAATATTGATTCTTGTGCTGACGTAGCTGGACCATCTGCTAACAACGGGTGCCCTTGGCCAGATTCTGATTCAGATGGTGTTTTAGACAAAGATGATAAATGTCCTAATACAGCTGGAGTAGCTTCAAATAGTGGTTGCCCAGAACCTACAGAGGAAATTATGGATAAATTAAATTCAGTTGGGGCAATGATACCTTTTGAATTGAATAAAGCAACTTTAGGCCCACAGGTTAAAAGTCTTTTAGGAGAAGTTATAGGAATCATGAACAATTATTCTCAAACAAACTTCATGATTGAAGGACACACAGACTCTTCTGGTCCAAAGGCTTTTAATCAAAAACTTTCAGAAATGAGAGCTATGTCTGTTAAAGAATTTTTGGTTGAAAACGGAATTACATCTTCAAGACTTCAAACGGTTGGATATGGAGAAGACAATCCAAAAGTATCAAACGGTACCAGACAAGGTAGAATTAAAAATAGAAGAGTAGAATTTAAGGTTATTCCTTTGAATTAAGATTCTTTAAAATAAACTGTTTAAAAAGCGCCTTTATATTAGGCGCTTTTTTTATTTTTAAAAATGGCTTCTTTTTTAAAAAAGGTAATAGACGAGATTAACTTCGATTTAACTAATATAGAAACCACTTTTTTTATACTTCCCAATAAAAAATCTCAGTACAACTTAAAAAAACAGATTCTTTCAAAGATTTCTAAGCCAATTTTTTCTCCACAAATTGAGACGATAGATTCTTTAATTAAGAAAATTTCTGGAATTGAAGAGGCAAGTATAGCCATGGCAGAATACGAGTTCTACAAGTGTTTTTTTAAAAACTTGAAGAATTCTGAACTAAAAGACTTTTATAACAGTTCAATTGCAACCACTTTCTTAAAGGATGCTTCAGAAATTGAACAAAATCTCCTTGATTTAGATGTGGTCATAAAAGATCTTATTGATCTTGATAAAGTGAAGAATTGGGGGAATGAAAAATCATCTGCTAAGAATCTTCAAAAATTTTTATTTAGATCTAATTATGTTTACGAAGGTTTTAAAAAACAATTATTTAATAAAGGACAAGGCTTAAAAGGAGTTTGTTATGCTGAAGCGGTTAAAAACATAGAGTTTTTTAAAGAAGCAAACTCTAAATGTAAATTTATTTTTATTGGATTAAGCGCATTGTCAAAATCTGAGGAGTTAATAGTTCAGGAGCTTATTTCATTTAACAACGGAAATATTTATTGGGATACTGACTCCAGTTTTTTTAACAACAAAAACCATAGCGCTTCTTTTTTCTTAAGAAAATACAGACGAAATTGGAAATTTTTCTCTAAAAACGAGTTTAAGTGGATTTCCAATAACTTTTCTAAGAAAAAAACCATAAACATTATTAAGGCCAACGGTTTTTTAGCTCAGTCAAATGAAGTTGGTAAAATCTTATCAAAATTTAATGATATTGATACCAAAAGTACAGCAGTAGTTTTGGGTGACGAAAACCTAATCTATCCAGTTTTAGAGCATATTCCAGAAAACATTTCCAAAGAGGACTTGAACATTTCGGTTCCTTTGAAAGACATGGGAATAAAGTCTATGTTGAAGGTTTTTTTGGAATACAAATCACATGATTTTGACCATAGATCAATTAAGCTTTTGAGACACTTGTTGTTTTCAACAGTAATCAAAAAGCTACACGACTTAAAACCAGAAAATATAACTAGACAATCTCTTGCCTTTACTAAATTGAAATTAAAAAATAACAAGACCTTATTAAAGATTGTTTTTGGAAAATGGCTTAAGGGAATAGAAGTTATAGAAGATGTTAATCAAGTTTTAAACGACTTGCAAAAATCTAAAAAGCTTTCTGATTTTGAATATCATGAAATTAAACTAATTAAAAATGAATTGACTTACTTAAAAGAGTTACAAAAAAACTCAAATATGAATATTGAAAGAGCTAAAGAAGTTTTGTTGTTGTTTATTAGCCATACAAGCGTGTCAATTAAAGCTAGTAAAGCCTCAAAATTAAACATTTTAGGACTTCTTGAAACAAGAGCTCTTGATTTCAAAAGAGTTATTATAACATCAGTTAATGAGGGGATTATGCCAGCGGGAAAAACATTTAACTCACTAATCCCTCAAGTGTTAAAACTAAAATATGGAATGTTTGGATATGCAGAAAGAGATAAAATTTTTAGCTACCATTTTTACAGGTTAATTCAAAGAGCAGAAGAAATATTTCTGATATATAGCTCTAACAAAGAAGGGGTTGATAGGGGAGAAAAAAGCAGGTTTATATATCAGCTAGAAATTGAAAATCAAGACTTACATACCCTTGTTTATCCTAACACTCTAAACCAAATAATTCTTTCTAATACACAAAAAGAGTTTATAAAAACACCAGAGACTTTAAAAAGAATTGAAGAGATTTCTCAAAAAGGATTTTCTCCATCATCATTAGAAATGTATATTAAAAATCCATTAGAATATTATTTACAAAAAATACTAAACATCAATAATGAAGAAGACAAACACGACTATGTTAGTCATAAAAAAATAGGACTTATTTTTCATGAAGTATTGGAGGAATTTTATAGCCCTTTTATTGGAAAAAAATTATGCGATAAAGAGCTTTACAAAAACCTAAAAAAATTAAAAAGTATTTTAAAAAAATCTTTTCTTAAGCATCATGAAGACGCTTCATACAGCAAGAATAAACTAATTTTTGAAGTGATAAAAAATTCAATTGAAACCTTTATTAACAACGAAATATCAGAGCTTAAAACAAATTCAGAAATTATGCTTGTCTCTTTAGAAAAAACAATTAAGGCAGAGCTTATGCTTTCAAATAAACAAACAGTTTTTATTAAAGGGATTGTTGACAGGGTTGACATAAAAAATGGAAGAACAAGAATTGTTGACTATAAAACAGGTGCTATTGAACCAAATCAATTATCAGTAAGAGATCTCAATTCTATATGCAAGATGTCAAGCAAATCCAAAGCAATGCAACTCATGTGTTACGTTTGGATGTACGCTAAAACAAATAAAGCAGAAAAAATTTCCCCAGGTATTTTTTCATTAAGAAAATTGAACAAAGGCTTTATGAAGCTTAACTTAAACAACTCAAAGCTTGATTATGTTAGTGATGAGGAAATTTATACTTTTGAAAATTGTTTAAGGAGTCTTGTAGAAGAAATAATGAACCCCAAAATAGATTTTATTGATTCTGCAACTTAAAGCTTGACTTCAATCAAAACCTCATTTCTCCTGTTAAAAACTTTGTAGGGACTATTGTATGACAAAACTATAGGCTGATTGTCAACAATCTCTAAATTATTTTCTTTAATTTTTTCAAGTAAAATAGAGTAGTGTTTTTTTATTTTTTCAGAATTAGAGTACCCACCAAATCTTATTGCAGCATAGTGTCCAGGACTTGAGCTATAAACAGTTATGTTTTTATCGTTAGGAACTGCAAAATTATTCTCATTATATTTAGACGGAAGAATAAACTCCATAACGTTTTTGTTATTTTGAGAGGTCATTTGAACTGGAGTTGTCATAGCGATTTTTTCCCCTTGTTGGTTATTGCCGCTAATGTATCTAAAAAGCCTTGAAAAGTTTCCACCCGCACTTACTTTAGCCTTCATAGCAGGGGGATAGAATCTCAGTTCAATATCACCAAGAGTTTTAACAACTTCATACTTTTGAGTTTCATAACCTTGAGAAAACATACAAATTGAAAATAACAATATTACAAATCTAATCATATTAGAGTTTTTGATCTTTATATTAGTTTATACACAAACATCGTGCATTTTTAATCTTGTGTATAAAAGAAATTTTATTGAATTACAAAATACAATACAAAAAAATAATGTGTGATACTGCCTGCTACAACGAAAAGATGCCAAATGGCATGGGAATATTTAATTGTTTTAGAGGAATAAAAAAAAGTTCCTATAGAATATAAAAGTCCGCTACAAACAATTAAAACAAGTCCAGAGGTACTGATAAGTCTGGTTAAGTCATCAATTTTAACAATTATCAACCAACCCATGGTTAAATATAAGTAAAGAGAGATTTTTTCAAATCGCCCAGTAAAAAAAAGTTTAAAGAACGTTCCAGTAATGGTGATAAAAAGTATGATAATAAAAATTTCTATTCCTGAGTATTCATACAGAGTTATTAGGCATACAGGTGCGTAAGACCCGGCTATTAAATAATAAATACTTATGTGATCTAAAACTCTAAAGGCTTTTTTAAGCCGAATACTTTTTACATAATGATAAAGAGTTGAGGAAGAGTACATAAACAGTAGGCCGAACTGGAAAAATAAAATACTAAATAGACTGTAAGTCGATAAATTTTGATTTGCATTTATTAGAAAAGGAATTCCAATAATACTTAAAACAAAGCCTGTAAGGTGAGTTAGAGTATTCCAAAACTCCTCATTTTTAAGTTGATTTCCACTTAGAAAGAACTTCATTGATTATTTCTTTTCTTAAAAGTTTGTTGTTGTTACGACTAAATTTATCTAATACTAAAAAGCTTTTAGGTTTCTCATATTTACTTAAGCTATTTATGGCCTTGTCATAATTTGAAGGTAAAGATTTTTCAAAAATAATTATAACTTTTTCTCCCAAAGACCTATCAGGCACTCCCATAATAATAAATGAAGCTTTAAAAAATTTTGAAAGCGACTTTTCAATTGTTTCAGGAAAAAGCTTTATTCCTCCTGAATTTATAACGAAGTCTTTTCTGCCTTGCCATATAAATTCTTTTTTGGAAATTAAAGTAATTATATCATTAGTAAGTAGCGGAGCTTCTAACATGTCTTTTGAATGTATTTTAAGACATCCGTTAACTTTTTCAAAGCTATATCCCTCTAAAGCTTTGAACGAACTCTCTGCCTTAGAAAGATTTTTTAAAGCTACGTGCGACAAGGTTTCTGTCATTCCAAATGTTTCATAAACAGTTGTTTTAATATTACTCAACTTTTCTTTTGTATTTTCATTAATAGGGCTCCCACCCACTAAAAGAGTGTCAATGTTTTTTAAATTATCAATTGAGTTTTCTAGTTGATAAGATGTGCATGCTGAAAATTTAAAACTCTCATTTAATCCCTTGAAGGGGTTTTTTGACGGCTTAACAATTGTAAGGTTAAGATTTAGTGCTATCGATCTTACAACCATCATTTTTCCAGCAATAAAAGTCAACGGAAGACAACACAACGCTTTGTCACCTTTTTTTAAATCAAGGAAAGCTCCTGTTTTTAAAGCAGAGAGAAACATTTTAGTTTTACTAACTCTAATTTTTTTTGGTTGCCCTGTAGATCCAGAAGTTTTAAGAACAATAGTATCACTGTTGTTAAACCAGAGTTTGTAAAAAGCATACAGTTCTTTTGAAAGAATATCTTTATTTTCTTCCAAATTTTTAGAAGAAAAAGTTGTTCCCGATACAGTTAACAATGAATTTTTCACCTATTTTGATTTACTGTCGCTTGATAAAACCAAGGTCCCATTTTTTTTCTAAATCATAATAAAGGCCCCCGTCTTTTATTGATAATGGAGATGAAATATTATTCGTGAACAGCTGTCCAGTCCCTAGGCCTTGTTTCATATTCAAAGATATTTTAAACACCCATTGTGATATAACGTTAAGACCAATATTGCTTTCCAGAGCACTAGTCACCCACCATTTTATATTGTTTTTTTGAGCTAAAGCAATCCATTTCTCAGATTCTTTAATGCCCCCTATTAAACTTGGTTTTAGAATAATATATTTTGGGTTGATTGTTGAAATCATTTTTTCCCGTTCTTCAAAATGTATTCCGATTAATTCTTCATCTAAAGCAATATCAAGTGGTGAATATTCACATAAATAAGCCATGTTTTCCCATTGCTTTGTTTTAATTGGCTGCTCAATTGAATGCAAAGAGTGTTCAGAAAGGGATTTTAATTTTTCGAGCGCAGAATCAAATGAAAAAGCACAATTTGCATCTACTCTAATCTCAATGTCACTTTTTGTAAACTCTTGTCGTATATTTTTTAACAATTTAAGCTCAGTATCAAAGTCAAGAGCTCCTATTTTTATTTTTACACAATCGAACCCGGCATTAATCTTTTCAACAATTTGTTTGTACATAAAGTTTTTGTCTCCCATCCAGATCAAGCCGTTAATTGGAATGTTTTTTTTTAGATTGGTAAATGGTGAAGGATACAAAATAAAAGGAGTTTTAGACTTTAATGACAGAAGAGCTGTTTCATAACCAAATAAAATTGAGGGATAGGAGAGAAGTTTTTTATAAAAATAGTCATCTCCAAGATTGATGTTATGACAGACTTCTTTCAAAGTTTTTTCAAAGCTTAACAATGGATCTGGACTTAAACCATCAATTAAGCTACACTCTCCAACACCAATTTTTTCATTTTCCTTAATCACTATAAACCAGCTAGTTTTTTTTAAAAGAACACCTCTTGATGTACCACCAGGATTTTTAAAATTTAAATCATGTCTAAAATAAAAAGCCTCCATCATTAAAAAAGTTTAAAATAGTATGATGCTATAAATAATGAATAGAAAAAGGCATTAATTGCTAGTGGCTTTAAAAAAGCGTCGTAATCTTTAGGGTTTGCAACCGAGTTAGTCTGAAAAAGATGTTTTACAAGCCCAATTATAATTAATATTAAAAGAAAATTTAGAAAAAAAGAATCAATTTTCAGTTCAGCTTGAAAAAAGATCATTAAACATACTGAAATTGAAATAATAACAGAATGATAAAATCTTGCTTTATTGGGCCCCATAAAAACAGCGAGTGTTTTTTTATTGCATTTTTTATCAGTGAGTAAATCGCGCATATTGTTTAGGTTGAGCACTCCAACACTTAACAACCCTAATATAATTGAAGGGAATAACAGTTCCAAGCTTAAAATGGAGCCATATAAAAAGTTTGACCCCAAAACACTAATCATTCCAAAAAAAATAAAGACAAAAAAATCTCCTAAACCAAAATATCCGTACGCAAACTTCCCAACAGTATACTTTATTGCCGCATATACAGCCAAACTACCCATAGAGATGAATAAAAAAAAATAATTTGTAAAAAGGCCAAAGGCCAACCCAACTAAAGTAAAAGTTAGAATCATTGATATTATTGAGAATAATAATATTACTTTTTTCATTGAACTTTTAGAAATAGACCCGGTTTGAACTGCTCGTTTAGGCCCGATTCTATTTAAATCAGATCCCTTAATACCATCACCATAATCGTTTGCAAAGTTTGATAAGAGTTGATAAGAAACCGTTGTTAAAAGGGCAATAATAAAAATAACAACATCAAAAAACCCTTGATAGTATGCATAAGAGGACCCAATTAAGATTCCTGAAACAGATAGGGGAAGTGTTCGGAGCCTAGCAGCCGACAACCAAACGTTTATTGAGGAGTTGTTTTTTATTGCCAATAGAAATTTAATTATGGGAATTTGGGATATTTTTTAAAGTCTGGGTTTCTTTTTTCCAAGAAAGCTGTTTTACCTTCTTGAGCTTCTTCACTTAAATAGTAAAGAAGTGTTGCATCTCCCGCTAATTGCATCAAGCCATGTTGGCCATCAAGCTCAGCATTTAAACTTCTTTTTATCATTCTTAAGGCAAGAGGGCTTCTTTTTTGCATTATAGAGCACCATTTTAAAACAGTATTTTCTAACTCAGTAAGAGGAACCACTTTGTTAACCATGCCCATTTCTAAAGCCTCTTGAGCAGAATATTGCTCACACAAAAACCAAATTTCTCTAGCCTTTTTTTGCCCAACATGCCTTGCTAGGTATGATGAGCCAAACCCTCCGTCAAAACTACCAACTTTTGGACCAGTTTGACCAAAAATTGCATTTTCGCTTGCAATAGTCAAATCGCAAACCACATGAAGTACATGACCACCACCAATTGCATATCCATTTACCATTGCAATTACAGGTTTAGGAATTTCTCTAATTTTTTTATGCAGATCTAAAACATTTAACCTTGGGACGCCGTCTTCTCCTATGTAACCTCCAGAGCCTTTAACATTTTGATCACCTCCACTGCAAAAAGCTTTATCTCCTTCTCCCGTAAAGACAACTACGTCTATGTCATTACGCTCTCTACAAATATCCATTGCCTCGAGCATCTGGATGTTAGTTTCTGGCCTGAACGCATTGTACACCTTTGGCCTATTGATAGTAATTTTAGCAATACCCTTAAACAGTTCGAATCTGATATCAGAATACGACTTTATGTTTTCCCATTTAGCTTTCATAATTTAAAATTTATTAAATATAATGCTTTATAGATCTATTAAACTTAAGATTTTTTTAAATTCAAAAAATAATCTTCAAGCACCTTTGCACTTAGGCTTGAATCTGTGAAAATTTCTAAGATTTTAGGCCTAGATGACGATTTAAAAAAGTTTAATAATGCAAACTTTAAACCAAAAGAGCTACTAGCTTGTTTATATTTGAAACCGTGCATTTTTGCAAGTTGTTTAGCTGAAATATTATGTCTAGTCTCAATAAACTTTTCATGAGTCTTATCATTTAAATATCCTGGTAATATCTTAAATATTCCACCTCCAGAATTATTGATTATTATTATTCTAAAACTTTTCTCTATATAACTGTTCCAAAGACCATTAGAGTCATAAAGAAAACTTAAGTCTCCAGAAATTAAAAGAGTTGGAGATTTAGAACCTATACTAGCCCCTATAGCAGTTGATGTACTCCCGTCTATTCCGCTTGTTCCCCTGTTACAATTAAAGCTAGAGGATGGGTTTTGATCAAAAAGCTGCATATACCTTATCGCAGAACTATTAGAGACCTGAACGGAATAATTTTCAGGAATTATTTCACTTATTTTAGAAAAAACTTTTAAATCACAAAACCTAACTTTTGGCAAGTAATTTTTATGAGATTTTTTTCTAAGCTTTGACAGGTTTTCCCATTCAGACTTGTAGTTTGAATTACATTTAAAAACATCTAAAGTTTTATTAAAAAAATGTGATGGGTCGACTTTAAAATGTTTTACCCCAGAATAAAAGGTGTCTTTTGAGCCATGTTTTCCCAAATGAATGTGGGATAGGGACCTATGATTTCTGAGCATTGTTTTAATCTTTTTTGAGATTATCATCCCCCCGATAGTTATCAATAACTCAGGTTTTAGTTTTTCAAAAATTTTATCTCTATGAGTGCTTAATTCTATCGGTGCTATAATCTGATCAATTTTTCCAATAAAAGAATCATGTCTAAGGTTTGAGGTCGTTTCTTTTAAAACTACAATATTGTCAAATTGAGATATTTTGTTTTTTAGGTTTTCCGATAAAACATTAGCATCGCTACAGCCTACAAGAATCATTATTCGCGAATATTTTTTTACTAAAGAATTGCTTAAAAAAGCATTGGAAGTTTTTTTAATTGAATTTTTAATAACTGTATTAATTTTTACTGAAGGGGTTGATTTAAAGTTATACAAAGGCTCTTCAAAAGGAGCATTAAGATGAACGGGCAACGATTCTGATATAGCTTTTGTAAAAAGAGAATTAATAATTTTTTCGTTTACCGCTTGAGTCTTTTTCTGCTCTGCTTCGAGTGTTTTTTCTGTAAATTTTTTTGGAATGATTTTTTGTTTATTGCTTTTAATAATTTCTTTAAAATTATGTTTTGGATCAAGAGCAAGACTTGATGAGTCTAAAATGGCATTCTTAAACACACCTTGCTGGACAATTGTTTGACCATCACCAATATTTACTTTATACGCTGGTCTGTCAGCTGAGATAACAATTAAAGGAATATTACTGTAATACGCCTCAGAAACAGCTGGGAAATAATTTAACAGAGCGCTTCCTGATGTGCAAATTAATATGGTTGGGGTTTTAGTTTGCTGCGAAACACCTAAAGCAAAAAATCCGGCAGATCTTTCATCTACAATACTATAACAATTAAAGTTCTTATTTGAAGCGAATCCAATTGCTAATGGGGCATTTCGAGAGCCAGGAGATATTACAATATTTTTAAAGCCAAATTTTTCACAATAAAGAATGATAGTTTGAGCAGAGTATATTGAAGGATACTTCATTAATTGTACAAATTTAAAAAAGAGCGTTCAACATTGTTTCAGATTTTTTTAAAATTTCTTTCCATTCCTTTTCTGGATCACTTTTTTGTGTTATTCCAGAACCAACATATAGAGAAAGCACATCGGATTTAAGGTTAAAACATCTCAAATTAACAAACGAAAATGATCTGTCATTTTCTATTTGACCAAGAAAGCCAGAGTAAAAAGATCTGTCGTGATTTTCAGATCTGGAAATTTCTGCAAAAGCTTCATCTTTAGGAAGCCCCGCTATGGCTGAGGTCGGAAATAATACATCAACAATTTCTTGGCAAGATGCCTCTGAGGTCCCCTTGAACTCAGTTTTTAGGTGCTGAATTTTCCCTGCCGAAACCGTTACGGTTTCCCCAATCTCCAGAGAGGAGCATATAGGTTTGAGATTTTCATAAATTTCATCTTTCACAATTTTTTGTTCTTCTATTTCTTTTCTTGTCCAACTTTCACTTTTTATAAATTTTGAACCAGCCAAGGCCATTGTAGTAAGGTTCTTGTTTTGTTTTTCAAACAACAGCTCTGGACTTGCTCCGACCCAATAGCCTTGATCTGGATGAAAGAACATGTAGCAGAAAGCATCATCATAAGAATCTAAGATCTTTTTAAATGTTTTTAAGCAGTTTGATTCAGGGTATTTAAAAGAGAACTTTTTTGAGAAAACTATTTTTAATAGTTTTTTTTGTTTAATTTTTTTTACTAGTTCTTTTATAGAGCGCAAGTAACTGTTTTTTTCTGTTTCAGAAACTAAAAAATTTGAGGGTGTTTTATTTGATTTTTCAAGCCTTTTGTTGGCAATATATTTTGTTTTTATTGTGATCTCGTTTTTTATTACATACCCTTTTTTATTGTTAAAAGGTATTAAAAAAAAAGAATTATCAGAGATATTTCGAAAATCTTTATTGGTAGTCCTTCCGGAGTGAAAAGTTAAATCGCATTCAAAAGGTTTTCTGTACAAGATAAAGGGTTTGTTTTTTCTTTCAAACAAAAGAACGTTTTCAAAAAATTTTTTGTTTGACACTTTATCTAAACTCATAATTTTTTTTTTGCAATGTAAATTGTTGATGCGCCAAGCATCTGTGGGCATATGTTGACAGATTCAAAACCACAACTTTTTATGATTTTTGCAAAATCATTTCCCGAAGGAAATTCTTCAGCTGATTTCTGAAGATATTTATAGGCTTTTTGGTCTTTGGAGAAAAAAGAACCAATTAAAGGGATTGCTGTTCTACTAAAAAGTAAATAGAAAAATTTAACAAGTTTGTTTTTTGGAACCGATGTTTCGAGAATAATTAAAGATCCATTTGGTTTTAATACCCTAAAACTCTCTTCAAGTCCTTTTTTTAGATTTTGAAAATTTCTTACCCCAAAACCTATTGTAATTAAATCAAACTTATTATCGTCGAAACTTAGGTTTTCAGCATCTCCGCTTATTAAGGAAATTTTGTCATTTAAATTTTTATTTAAGATTTTTTTTCTCCCAACCTCAAGCATTTTTTCCGAAATGTCTAATCCTATTATTTTTGAATTATTGATATTTGAAAGCTCTATCGCTATGTCAGCAGTTCCTGTTGCAATGTCAAGGATGGTTTTTGGATTGAGTTTTTTGGAAATTTTGTAGATTTTTTTTCTCCACTTTACGTCATTTCCTGCTGAAATCAACCTATTGAGTTTATCATATTCAAAAGAAATTGAATCAAACATTTTTTCAATTTGTTTCTTTTTTGAAGAATTTTGATTTTGATAAGGCTTCATTTTCAGAATAGAAAGTAAATTTAACTAATTCGTTTAATAGCTGTTAAAATAGTAAGTGTTTTTTTTCAGAGTTCTTCCACTTTGCCTGATATTTTTTTTTGACAAAAAAGATTTTTAAATCAGCTTGATACTCATAGTCGCAAAAAAAGATTTTTTTGTCAGAATCGTATTTTTTATTGGTGAAAAACCACAGACCAGAGTTGTTCTTTATCTCATATGGTTTCGAAACTTTATAGACATTTAGGTCAGCTTTATAGTCTTTGTTGGTTACAAAAACATTTAGATCAGCCATATAGGAATACGGGACAGTGTAAATTTTTTGAGATTGGGCAATGCTAACATTTAATAAGACAAGCAGAAAAACAGATTTTTTCATCTATTTAAATGTTTCAAAAACAATGCCAATAAAGCTATATTTTCCAGCCCTGCCTGTAGTTTCTAGTTACAAATTGATTTGCTTCGGGAAGGTTTGTAATCTTCATGTTTTCCCCATCCCATAAAAGTTTTTTTCTAGCATAAAAATCATACCCACCATTAGAATTTTCTTTTCTTAGCATATAACTTCTAATAGCTAAATTACCCATGAGAACAGTTTCAGTCATTGGGCCTGCATAATCAAATGAGGAAGTTAATTCTCTGTGTTCTTTGCTATTAAACCCAGCTTTACAAGCGTCTACCCATTTTCGTTGATGTCCGTATTCAGGCTCGGGCATTTCTTCAATCTCAGGCCCAAACTCTGTATTCCCGTCGTATAAATAAAGCTTTGGCATTAGCGGGGAACTATCATTTATGTTGGTTGAAATAATTCCTTTATCACCAATCATTAAAACACCATTTAAACTGTCCTCACCACCAATGTCGCTATTTGCTGGAATAATATCTGGGTGAGGAGGTCTAATCCCACCGTCAGTCCAAGTTAATTGAATTGGACTTTTACTTTTTTTCGTAGAATCAAAATTTAAAGTAATAAGGGATGAAGGTGGGCATCCTTCAGGATGATAGTCTGGACTCCACATTTTTGTAAAGACACTTCCAACACTACACTCTGCACTTTTTGGGTATTTGAGGCCGAGTGTTCTAAATGGAATGTCTATGAGGTGGCATCCAACATCACCAAGCGCTCCAGTTCCATATTCCCACCATCCCCTCCAATTAAAAGGGTGGAGGTTTGGTGTATATTCTTTCTCACTTGCAGGGCCCAGCCAAAGGTCCCAATTTAAAGATGCAGGCTTAAGACTTGCGTTTGGACTTGGCATTTCAACTCCTTGAGGCCAAACAGGCCTGTTTGTCCAAACCTTAACTTCAGATATTTTCCCTACTCTTCCTGAATCAACCCAGTTTTGAACCATTTTTAAAAGAGGGTTAGAACCACCTTGGTTACCCATTTGAGTGACCACTTTTTGTTTTCTAGCAAGCTTAGTAAGCATTCTAGCTTCTCTAATATTATGGGTTATTGGTTTTTGAACGTAAACATGTTTGTTTCTTTCCATTGCATAAAACGCTGCAGGACCATGAACATGATCTGGAGTTGAAATTGTGACAGCATCAATATCCTTTTCTATGTCTAGCATTTCGCGGTAGTCAGAATATAATTTTGCTTTAGGAAATCTCTTAACTGATCTAGATGCACTTCCTGAAAAATCAACATCACAAAGAGCCACTACACGCTCTCTTCCATTTACTGATGCGTTAGCAATATCACTAATTCCTTTTCCGCCAGATCCAATAGCAGCAAGGTTAAGTTGATCGCTTGGAGCTGTAAATCCAGTTCCACCCAAGACATTTCTTGGTACAATAAAAATTCCTGACCCAATAGCAGATTTTTTGATAAAATTCCTTCTTGATTTGTTAGATTCCATAGTACGACGTTATACATACAAGATAGATTTTTGTAGCAAAGAATCAAAGGGGAATTAGCCTAAATTACAAATGAATTCTTGTAGGAGTATCTTTACCAGAAATAATAGATTCTGTTCCTTTAGCTATAGCACTAATAGTTTGTGTAATTGTCTGAATGTTTAGCGTGTTAGGCTCATCACTAACTTTATGATAATCTAAATCTTTATCCATTGGACTAGTGGAAAAAGTATGTGATGGAATCCCTAGTCTAGCTAAAGAAGCATTGTCTGACCTGAAAAACAAGTTATAGTCTTTGTATGGATCAGGATATAGTTTAAACTTTGAAGAACTTAAATTTTTCTGAATTATTTTACCAAAGGTTGATCTTTCAAAACCAGTTAACCATGCCGTGTTAGCCCCAAAGGGAGACTCTTTACCTATCATTTCTATATTTATTCCAGCAACGATCGATTCGGGTGAAATTGTATTTCCAAAATAATTTGAACCAACTAGTCCCATTTCCTCTGCTGTAAAAGCAACAAACAGAATGCTTCGAGTGTTGAGTTTATTTTTTTTAAAATACTCAGCTAATACTATCATTGCAGCAACACCAGAGGCATTGTCATTTGCACCGTTATAAATTAAATCTCCGGTCCCGCTTGACTTTTTGCCTAAATGGTCATAATGAGCTGAAATTACGACGATTTCATTCTTTTTTTCATTACCCTCCAAAAATCCGATGACATTGAAAAGAGTTAATTCTTTTTTCGAAGATGATCGCTTATTTATATACTTGAAAGTTTGCCTATAATCATCATCATTATAAAAATCAAGACCAATTTTTTTAAATTGAGTTTCGATATATTTTGCAGCTTTTTCAATGCCTTCTTCACCTGCTTTTCTGCCCTGCATTGAATCGTTAGCTAAGGTATATATGTGTTGTTGTACAGAACGTTCATTAATAATCTGTGAGAAGGAGTTGTAGAAAGCCAAAAAAAATATAATACGAAGAAATAATTTCATTTGGAGAATTTTTTTATAGCCTTTAAAATTCCAGCACAAGCGTCGTATTTCTCTTCTTTTTCTAATTTATATAGCTCTTGATAAAGTTCGTTCAAAGGAACTCCTTTTTGAAGCTTATCAAAATATTGTTGAAAATATTTTTCAGATGTACTCATATATTATATATCGACAAATAAGATACTAAAAACCAAAAATCTGTCAAATAGACAACTTTATGCTAAAGCCAAGTATTGAGCCATTCCATTCTGGCATTGATCCAATTTTTTAAATGCTCAACATAACCATGGTGATTATCAAATCTTTCTGGCACGGGCCAAAGCTCAACATTAGGGTCTAATATCCCTGGGTACAATTCAAAGTTTTTTGCTTGTGATACAGAAAGGTATGCCTCAAATTCATCAATTTTAGTCTGAAAGCTTGTTAGATTACTATAATAATAATCGAAACGTTCTCTTACAGCATCTTTAAAATAATCGTCTTCAAACATTCTTTTATACCAAGGACTTCCGCTTTTAATCCAAAACCCTTCGGGAAATTCTGCTGTAGAATAATTTACATTTCCAAAAGCTAGGTCATAATCCCAAACAGGACCCATTTTAATTTTTTCACCAGGCACATAACTAAAGTAAATGCTAGAAAATGATGCAGCATCCTGATTTTTAGATATTTCATTTACAATGTAGTAATCAATGAAACTATCCAGGTCAATATAGGATCTGTATCCTGAGTCAGGATCTTTAAAGTCTTCACCAAAGAGGGCAGACTCAAAGTTATCAACATGATCTTTTATTAAGTTATATTCTTCAGAACCATAATCAATGCCAGGCTCTTTAATATTAAAAACAGTGTCACCATCTTCTACATTTTGACTAACATCACCTTTCCAATATCCTGATGAGGATTTAAAAACAATATCCTCTTCAAGGTCAACTCTTCCATGGGCATAAGTGTCAATTTCTACAAGGTATCCTTCATCTCCTATATTAACTCTGTTTTTAGATTCTTCAACTTTTTGACCAATTAAATAAGTTCCAGCGTGCTCATTATTTATAAATAATTCTACATATTCAGCCTGAGGAACATAGTCAAATCTACTTATATTAGCCATTTCTCTAACTATTTTATTTCTAATAAGAGAAGGATCAGAAATTTCAGCTAATAAAACCCATTTTTTATCTTTAGGCATATTTAAGACTTCAGTCTTATCTCCAAATTTAATTTGGTAAGGTTTTTTCCCCCATATGCCACCTTGCCACCAAGTTGAATTTCCTCTTCCTTTAATTTTCATATCAGTTTCAGATAGATCTGAAAAAACACCCTCTCCAGAAATATGGACGCTTCCTTCAACATAATCTTCCTTGGAATCAATTGGAATTCCCGATGT
>SGZG01000016.1 GCA_004214185.1 Flavobacteriales bacterium
GGTGGTTATTGCATTAGGGCTCACCTCTTCCCATTTCGAACAGAGAAGTTAAGCCTAATAGCGCAGATGGTACTGCCATTTGGTGGGAGAGTATGTCACCGCCTTCTTCGAATCCCAGTCATTAATTTGACTGGGATTTTTTTTTGAAAACAATGATCAATCGAGGGGAGTAATTCAAATCAAACTTATTTAATTCATAATCCCCAAATATTTCATTTATCTCAAGGTTTGTTTTTTTAAAATAATTTTTAAAATCATTTAAGTTTAATCCATTCACAGTTTCTTTATATGAATATTTAATTGAATTGTCTTCAAAAGAAATATTTTTTTCAACTAATTTATCCTTTGTTTTTCTTGAAATATTAAAATTTATATTATCCCTGATAATATTTTCTTGTTCAATTAAATTTTTTTTAACATTATAGATATTAAAAAAATCAATAACTCCAACGCCATCATCTTTTAAATTTTCTTCAATTGACAATAATGTTTTCAGGTCGTTTTCTCTATTATAATATCCAAAACTAGTAA
The DNA here is from genome assembly GCA_004214185.1 of Flavobacteriales bacterium. Lineage (GTDB taxonomy): Bacteria > Bacteroidota > Bacteroidia > Flavobacteriales > Flavobacteriaceae > MAG-121220-bin8. The sequence goes on from SGZG01000016.1 coordinate 532, forward strand.
ATAGATTAAATACTGCATTAAATTTTATCCCTAAAGGAATTGAGATATCATGAATTTTAAATTTGAGGTTTAAGTTTTCAAATTGTTTAGCGTGTTTTATACTGTTTTTAGATAAATCTATTCCTGTGACTTTGTATCCAAGTTTCTCAATTTCTATTGAATGCCTACCTTTTCCACATGCAGCATCTAGAATTTTCGCATTTTTTTTCAAATTTAGATGTTCAAGAAGTTTTGTAATGAATTTTCTTGCTTCATCATGATCCCTATCTTTATATAGTATGTGATAATATTTTGAATCAAACCAAGTATTATATTCTTTACTTGAATGTATTTTATTTTTATTGATCATAAACTTCAAAAATAGAGTATTTTTAAAAATTATTATGAGTAAAAATTTAGATTTTAAAATGGTTGCTAAAACATTCTTTGGACTTGAAGATGTTCTGGCTAAAGAACTGTTAATATTAGGAGCAAGAAATATAAAAACTGGAGTTAGGAATGTAAGTTTTTATGGTGATAAAGGTTTTTTATATAAATCTAATTTAGCTATAAGGACAGCAATTAGAATTTTAAAACCTATCGCTGTTTTTGATATAAAAAATGATAAAGAGCTTTATAGTTCAGTTTTTAATTTTAATTGGGAGGATTATTTATCACTTAATAATACTTTTTCAATTGATTCAATAATAAATTCAGAGTATTTTAATCATTCTCTTTATGTTTCACAAAAAACAAAAGATGCTATTGTAGATAGATTTCGAAAAACTCATAAATCAAGACCTAATGTTGATTCTGTTAATCCAGATATTAAGATTAATATTCATATTAGAAAAAGTAAATGTACTATTTCTTTAGATTCCTCTGGTAAGCCATTAAATCAAAGAGGGTATAGGTATCAAACTAATATTGCACCAATTAATGAAGTTTTAGCGGCTGGAATAGTAATGCTAAGTAATTGGGATAAAAATTCTGATTTTTTTGATCCAATGTGTGGAAGTGGTACCATATTAATTGAAGCAGCAATGATAGCTAAAAATTTTCCTGTTAATTTTAATAGATCTAATTTTTCATTCCAAAAATGGAATGATTTTGATCAAACCTTGTTTGATAAAATAAAAGAGTCTGTATTAAATAAAACTATTGCATTTAATCATGAAATTTATGGATATGACAAATCACCATCCGCAATATTGAAATCTAATCAAAATATTAAAAACGCAGGTCTTGAAGACTCAATTAAAGTTTTTAAACAAAATTTTTTTCATACAAAAAAAAATAAAGAAGAACACTTGCATATGGTTTTTAACCCACCCTATGGTGAGAGATTGTCAATTGACTTAGATATATTTTATAAAAAAATAGGAGACAACTTAAAGACTAATTATACTAACACATGTGCATGGTTAATCACATCTAGTTTAGAATCACTAAAAAAAGTTGGTTTGAGCTCATCAAAAAAAATTAAATTGTTTAATGGTAAATTAGAAAGTCGTTTAGTCAAGTATGAAATATATAGTGGCTCTAAAAAGAAAAAAAACAATTAGTTTTTATTTTTTTTAAATAGAGGAATTTGGTATTGAATATTATAAGAAATTCCAACTCCAACGTTGTTGTTTTCAAGAACTTTATTAAATCCAGGAATGTAAAGATTAGTAAAGTTATTCGGTTGATCTTGATTTAAAATTCTTTTAACTCTTAAATTTATTCCCATGTAAAAATTTTTAACTACCTGAGCATTAAAACCTACAATAAATTCAAACCAACTAGCAGATAAGTTATCAAAGTCTATTGAGCTTTCAATAAAATTATCGTTCCAGTATTGATCGATATTATAAGTATAAAAAGAGTTAATTTGATGATCAAATTTCGAGGTAGCTAACCTCATACCAACATAAATTTCATTTTCTAAGTTTCCAAAATTTTTAAAAACGTTATAATTTATTCCACCTTTTATAAAAGATCCATTTGTTTGGAAATTTAAAACTTCGTTTTCAATAAATTTTTCTTCACTTCCTATTTCAAAAGCAATATAAATCTTATCAAAAATTCTGTAATCTCCAATTAACACCAAGCCTTTATAATCTGGTTCAGTTAACATTCTAATTTGTTTACTTAAGTCAACCCCAACTTTCAATCCATATGTTGATTTAAATAAACTGTCTTTAGTTCTTTCTTGTGAAAATGAACTTAAACAATAAATTATAGTTAAAAAATTAATGAAATATTTTAACATGAATGTTTTCTTCATTTATTATTAAATTGTTGACTATTTCTGTTTCTAGAATCCAATTGCTTGAATCATTTTCTGTAATTAAATCCTTTATTTCATAGTTTGTTTTGTATCCACATGCTCTACTAATATATTCCCAATTATAATTGTAGTTTATGTATAATTTATCTTCATTCCCTGAGTTTGAAGTGCTTTCATTAAAATCTTTTGTAAAACTATAAACAGTTAAGTTTGTTGAGTTTTTCAGAGGGATGCCAATTGAGTCTATTGTTTTATAAATATAAATTTCTTCATTGTTTTCACCTTGAATTTTTAAATTTGTTACTTCTTTCAAATCACCAGAAAATTTATCATAAAAACCTATTACTAACTTTGGAGTATCTTCAATTGTATCAAGACATATATCGTCTGGTTCACAAGAAACAACAAAAAGTAATAAAAATAATGTAGATATATTTTTTAAAAATAATTTCATTTTGATTCCAAAAGTACAATATTTTCGACATGATCAGTGTGAGGAAACATATCAACTGGTTGAACTTTAGTTATAACATATTTTTCTTTTAATAATTCAAGATCTCGACATTGTGTAGATGGGTTACAACTTACATAAACTATTTTTGGAGTGTTTAACTTTAAAATTTCTCTAATTACATCTTTATGCATGCCATCTCTTGGTGGATCAGTGATAATTAAGTCACATATTCCGTGTTTAGAAACGAAATTTGAAGAAAAAATGTTTTTCATATCTCCAGTTTCAAAAAAAACATTATTAATGTTGTTGTCTACAGCACTTTTTTTAGCTGATGTTACTGCTTCTTCAACAGATTCAATTCCTATAACTTTTTTAGAACTTTTTGCTATAAATTGAGTTATTGTACCAAGGCCAGAATATAGGTCATAAACAATTTCATTTCCACTTAAATCTGAAAAATCTAAAATTGTTTGATATAATTTGATTGTTTGATCAATATTTGTTTGAAAAAATGATTTTGGGTAAATTTTAAAAACTAAATCATTGATTTTTTCCTCAATATAACTTTTGCCATCATAAAGCACAGTTTCTCTATCATATATTGAATCGTTGTCCTTATCATTTATTACGTACAGTAATGAGCTTATTTCTTTAAATGAATTTTTTAAATAATTCATAACTAATTTAATCTCATCTTTATTGTTTTCAAAAAACTGAATTAAAACCATAAACTGATTTTGACTACTGCTACGAATCATTAACGATCTTAATAATCCATTTTTTGTTCTGTTATTATAAAAAGATATGTTATTTTTTTTAGCAAAGTCTTTTATTCCATTTCTTATTTTATTTGAGGGTTCCCCCTGGAGATGACATTTTTTTATGTCAATTATTTTGTCCCACATTCCTGACTTATGAAATCCAACGCCTCGTCTATCAATTATTTTATTTTTGTCATCAATTTCTCTACTGGTTAACCATTTGTTTTGAGTAAATGAAAACTCTAATTTATTTCTATATTCAAATTTCTTTTTACATTTTATGATTGGATCAATTATTACATTCTCAAACAAATTATTTAGTGAATGTTTAATCTTATCCTCTTTTAACTTGGTTTGGTAGTCGTATGAAATATTTTGTAATTTACAACCACCGCACAAACCAAAATGTTCGCAAAGTGGTTCAACTCTATGCTTTGAATAAGAGTGGTATTTAATAATATTTCCTAAATAATAATTTTTCTTTTTTCTATAGGTCTTAATATCAACTACATCACCTGGAACACCATTTTTAACCATTAAAACAATTCCATCATTTGATTTAGCAATACTTTGACCTTTTGAACCTATATCATATATTTTAACTGATTCAAATACTATATTCTTTGGCATTTGGCAAATATATCTGAAAAATTATTTAATTATTGATTATATTTAAATAAACACTAATATTTTAATTATGAATAAATTTTCGAGTATTATCCTTTCTTTAATTTTTGTATTGTCGTTTAATTCAATTTATTCTCAGAAAGGAAAAAAAAATAAAAAATCTACAACTAATCAATCTTCTTTATATTCTGGTTTAAAATTTAGAAGTATTGGACCAGCATTTATGTCAGGAAGAATTGCTGATATTGCTATAAATCCAAATAATGAAAACGAATGGTATGTAGCTGTAGGATCTGGTGGGGTATGGAAAACTTCAAATTCTGGAACAACATGGACTCCCTTAACTGATAATCAGCCATTTTACTCAACAGGAAGCATAACAATTGACCCTAATAACTCAAATACTATTTGGCTTGGGACTGGAGAAAATGTAGGAGGAAGGCATGTTGGAATTGGAAAGGGTGTTTATGTTTCTTTAGATGGAGGAAAAACCTGGAAAAATAAAGGCCTAAAAAAGTCAGAACATATATCTAAAATTATTGTTAGCAAAAAAGATTCAAATACAGTGTTTGTTGCTTCTCAGGGACCATTATGGTCCTCCGGAGGTGAAAGAGGTCTTTACAAATCATTTGATGGTGGTGACAATTGGAAGCTAGTTTTGTCAGTTGATAAGTGGACAGGTGTTACAGATGTTGTAGTTGACCCAAGAGATGAGAATGTAATGTATGCTGCAACTTGGCAAAGACATAGAAATGTAGCTGCTTATGTTGGTGGTGGACCAGGAACTAAAATTTTTAAAAGTAATGATGGTGGAAACACGTGGAGACAACTCAAAGCTGGATTGCCAAATGGAAGCATGGGTAAAATCGGATTAGCAATATCCGAAATTGATCCAGATGTTTTATACGCCGCAATTGAGCTTGACCGAAGAAAGGGAGCTGTGTACAGATCTTCAAATGCTGGAGAAAGTTGGTCTAAAATGTCAAATACTGTTTCTGGTGGTACAGGGCCGCATTACTATCAAGAATTAGTTGCCTCACCTCATCATTTTGATAGGATATATTTAATGGATGTAAGAATTCAGGTTTCACACGATGGAGGTAAAACCTTCAAAAGACTTAATGAAAGAAACAAACATTCAGATAATCACTCATTAACTTTTAGGAAAAGTGACCCTAATTATTTACTAGTTGGTTCAGATGGAGGTATTTACGAATCTTTTGACGATTCAAAGTCATGGAAATATGTCAATAACCTTCCACTTACTCAGTTTTATAAATTAGCTGTTGATGATGCTTATCCTTTTTATAATGTTTATGGTGGAACTCAAGATAATAATTCCCAAGGAGGCCCTAGTAGAACTTTTAAATCAAACGGAATATCGAATAGTGATTGGTTCGTATTACTTGGTGGAGATGGTCACCAACCTGCAACTGAACCAGGAAATCCAGATATAGTTTACGCACAATCCCAGCAAGGTAACATTCATAGAATAGATAGAACTACTGGCGAAGCTGTATTTATAAAACCTTATTCTAATTTGGGTGAAGACTATGAGAGATTTAATTGGGATTCTCCAATTTTAGTCAGTAATCATGATCCAAAAAGAATATATTTTGGTTCACAAAGAGTATGGAGATCAGATGATAGGGGAGATAGTTGGTCATCAATTTCAGGAGATTTAACTTTAAATCAAGAAAGACTGACACTTCCTATTATGGGTAGACAACAGAGTTGGGACGCGTCTTGGGATGTCTATGCAATGTCTACATATAATACTATAACATCACTTAGTGAATCACTAGTAAATGAAAATATTTTATATGCTGGTACTGACGATGGGTTAATTCATACAACTAAAGATGGTGGTAAAAATTGGTCAAGTATCAGGGCAGAAGATTTACCCAATTTACCCAAAACATCATTTGTAAATGATATTAAAGCTGATCTTCACAATGAAAATATTGTTTATGTTGCATTAGATAATCACAAGTTTGGTGATTACAAACCTTATTTATTTAAAAGTAATGACGGAGGAAAGTCTTGGAAATCTATAACTAACGGTTTACCTGACGACACCTTGGTTTGGAGAATAGTTCAAGATCACGTTGATCCTAATTTATTATTTTTAGCTACAGAATATGGTTTGTATTTTTCAAATAATCAAGGATCCGATTGGATTAAGTTTTCAAATGGTTTACCTACTATTTCAATAAGAGATTTAGCAATCCAAAAAAGAGAAAATGATTTAGTTTTAGCTACTTTTGGTAGAGGCTTTTATGTATTAGATGACTATTCCCCTTTAAGAAAGTTAAATAATCAGACAAAAAATGACTTTATTTTATTTGATATAAAGGAAGCTCTTCAATACAATCAAATACGAACTGGAACTGATAGTCAAGGATCTTCATATTTTACAAGCAAGAACCCTCCGTATGGGGCTATATTTTCGTATTATTTACCAAAGTCATACACTAGTATTAAATCTGAAAGAATAAAGAAAGAGAGAGTTTTAAATAAGGAAAATAAAGATGTTCCTTTTCCTGGATGGGAAAATTTAGATAAAGAAAATGAAGAATTGAAATCAAAGATAATACTCGAAATAAGAGATTCTAATGGAAGTTTAGTCGACAGAATTAACGGTTCATCAAGAAAGGGAATTAACAGAATATCTTGGAGCTTATCAAAACCAATTGTTACTGGTTTAAGTTCTAGTTCGAGATCTGGAAGAGGTGGTTATTATTATGATCCTTCATTACCTGTTAAAGAAGGTCAATACACTGTATCATTGTTCGAAGTAAATAATGGTTCTTTTAATAAACTTACAGAATCCAAAACATTTAATATCAAGAAAATAAGAAAGAATGTTTTGACTAACCCTGTAGAATCTCAGATTGATGATTTTATTGAAAAATTAGTAAGTATTGAAACTGAATCTAGGTTAGTTTTAGATGAGTTTTCTAAATCTAAAAAACTTTTTGCCAATTTTGATCGTGCAACTAGATATATTGAAAATATTGATGGTAAACTAATCAAGGAAATAAGTAATTTATATGATGAGATGAATTCTATTGATGTTCTTATTGGTGGTAACAAATCTAAAAAGGAAATTGGTGAAAAAGATAACCCTTCATTTTCTGATAGACTGATGTTCGCAAAAAGAGGATTTTATGGCAATTCTTACGGACCAACAAAGCATCAGTTGGAAAGTTTTGAAATTGGTGTAAAACAATGGAATCAAATGAAGCCCAAAATTGAAAATTTCTCAAAGTCAGTCAATGCAATTAAGGCTCGTTTGGAGTCATTGGGTTCTCCATATATAATTGACTAGAGTATTTCTCAATTAATAAACTTACAACCAAACTGTAGGACTTTATCCCTTCGGTTTGGTTGTTTATTTTTAAGAAAGAATCATATGATTTTTTAAAATAAATTTCAAAAGGGTTGTTATATTTTCTTAATTGTTCATTTGCTTTATTGAAATTTATAATTACTCCCTTATTAATTTTTTTCACTAGATCAGAATGAATTTTTTTATCATGTATAAAAACATCATTCATTAAGTATCTCAGTCCAGAACTAAGACCACTGTACTGGATAATCTTATTTTTGGAATTAATTGTAGATACAATTCCGATAAAATTCGCCTCATATTCACTGCTATAACCAAATTGATGAGCAATTTCATGGCAAATTGTAGTTGGTTGATTTAGTTTAGGTGTGTTAATATTTATTTGGGCTTCAAGAGTAAATGGATTTATGTAACCCCCAAAACCCATGTATGATAAAGGTGTACTGAAAAGCGAATTTTTAACTCTAGGTACATGATTTAAATTATAGAATTCAGAATTTACGATCGATTTTACTGATTCCTCATATAAATTAAAATTATAATTTTTGAAATCTACCGGAACTGAATCATTAAGGGTGATTTTATTGTGTAGATTGTTGATGTTTTTAATAAATAAGTTAGTAGTAGATAATAATTGATCAATATTTTTTGTTTTCAAAAGAGAATTTTCTGAAAAACCAATTCTATAATAGTTTAAACCCCAGTTTACATTGAATATGATATATAAAGAAAATAGAAAAGTCAAAACTTTAGAAGTTTTTTCCCTTCTAGTTGGTGTATTTTTAAAATACAAATAGAAAATGAGTGGAAGAGATAAATAAAATAAGTCCCCAATTGAGAAATTTATTCTGTTAAAAATAAAAAAGATTAATTGAGAAAAATGTTTGTAAAAGAATAAAGAATAGTATTCTTCAACAATGTTGGGACTATTTTTTAAAGAATAGATTAAAATAAGTGAAGCTAAAAATAAAAAGTATCTCTTTTTTAAAAATAACACTAGCTATTTAATTTCTACTATTTCTACCTCGAATATTAAATTAGTCTTTGGAGGAACCATTCTGCCTCTTCCAGTTTCTCCATATGCTAAGTGGTAAGGAATGAATATTGTTGCTTTATCTCCAAGTTCTAAGAGTTTTAATCCTTCTTTTAACCCTGGGATTATAGGATCTTCGGGACCTATTTTTGCTTCTAAAGGTCTATACCCATTAGTTACTTTTTTATTAACATTTACAGCATCATACAATTCAGCAATCTTTAGCAGGTTAGTGTCTAGTAAATTACCATTTTCAAAAAAAACAGAATATTGTGTCATGACTGTTTGACTACTTTTTGGACTAACACTGCTATTACTTTTTTCTGTAATTGTGTATTGCAGGCCGGTGTCAGTTATTAATGAATTTTTTCTTTGAATATCGTGATTGTTTTTTCTATCGATACTAATTTGTTCTAGTTTATTTAATCGTTCTTGTTCAGCAATTCTATCTTCTTCAAAATGATTTGCAAAAATCTTTGGAGCATTGAAAGATCTAGCTTCTCTTCCCTTTCTTATTATCGCAACCTCTTTTATTGTATCGTTTTGACGTATAGAGTTTAATACGTCATTGCCCTTTATTAATTTTCCAAAAACTGAATGTTTGTCGTCAAGCCATGGAGTTCGTGTATGTGTTATAAAAAACTGGCTTCCGTTTGTTTTTGGACCTGAATTTGCCATAGACAAAACACCTTCTGAATCATGACGAAGATTTTCGCTGAACTCATCTTTAAAACTATATCCTGGACCACCACTTCCTGTTCCTAATGGATCTCCACCTTGAATCATGAAATCATTTATCACCCTATGAAATATTAGTCCGTCATAGAATTTTTTATTTAAAAATTCAGGACTAACGTTCTTATTTTTTCCTTCACTCAGTGAAACAAAATTTGCAACAGTTACTGGTGTTTCCTTAAAAGTCAAATTTAGGAGCATGTCTCCTTTGTTAGTTTTAATTTCAGCATACAAACCATTATTCAAATCAGGGTGAGAACTTGTACAGGAACTTATAATTGATAAACTAATTATTAGTGTATAAAATGTTTTTTTCATTGTGTTAATTTGTTTTTATAGTTAAATATATTTTTTAAAAAATGATCTACAGCTTTTTTAGAACTACCCTCATATTTTCCTCCAGCTGCATTGATATGCCCACCTCCACTAAAATAATCATTAGCGAATTCATTACATTTAAAATTTCCAATTGATCTAAATGAAATTTTGACATTATTATCCTCATTCAAATCTTCAATAAAAATAGCACAGAAAACTACGTTTTTAAGGGAAAGACCATAATTAACTATTCCTTCAGAATCACCTTTTTTATAGTTTGAATTTTCTAAATCTTCTTTGGTTAGAAACATGTAGGCAGTGTTAAGCTCTTTAATATGAACCAGATTATTTAAAGCTATTCCCAAAATCTTTAACCTACTTGAGGAAGAATCATTATAAACTTTATTATATATAAAATTATGGTCAATATTTTGGTCTAGTAATCTTGAAATAATTTGGTGTGTTCTTGAAGTTACCGAATTGTATTGAAAAGATCCTGTATCAGTCATAATTCCAAGGTATAAACAGGTTGAAATATCCTTATTGATTAACATTTCAAAATCAAGTGAAAGTAAAATCTCATATAACAGCTCACAAGTTGAGCCCACATTTGGAAAAGAAAAATTTAATGTGGCATAATTGGTTGGGTTTTGATGATGGTCTATCATTACAATTTTTGAGTTTGTTTTTTCTAATTCATCTCCAAGATCACCAATTCTTTTCAAATCATTAAAGTCAAGTGTAAATATTAAATCTGATTGATTTAATATTTTTATGCAATTTTCAGATTTTTCATCAAAGTAAATAATTTCATTATATGAAGGGGCCCAACTGTAAAAATTTGGGGCCATGTTTGGACTAATGACTGTTGATTTTTTGTTTAATTGTTTTAGTATTCCGTGCAATGCAAGTGAACTTCCGATTGCATCTCCGTCAGGATTGAAATGAGGAATAATAACAATGTTTTTACAATTGTTAATTATATCTTTCAAACTATGAATATTATTGAATTTCATTTTTTCAAATATAAGGATTACGATTAGATGAATTGATTAAAATTTGGACTCAATTTTGTACATTTGATTTAAATCATAAATATTGTGAAAGTAAATCTATTCAAGCTTACTAAAAATAAAAAGTTTAATTACAGTCCAAGATATTTGAAAGATAAGTCTGATAATAATATTTTTCAGTTTGATTCAGTCTATGAAAAACAAAAAAGAGCAAGAAGTTCTTATGATGTTTCTTCAAAATGGAGCGAAGAAAGACTAATGTATAGAAACAGAGCTAATAGTACTTTTTCAAAAACACTGATTTTTATTTTACTTGTCTTAGTATTTTTGTTTTTGTACGTTATTGATTTTGATCTTTCAATTTTTGTTTAATTTTTAATATGAGTATTATAAAATTGCTCCCTGAAAATGTGGCAAATCAGATTGCTGCTGGAGAGGTGGTGCATAGACCATCATCTGTTGTTAAAGAGCTTTTAGAGAATTCAATTGATAGCGGAGCTAATTCAATAACCCTTATCATAAAAGACGCTGGAAAGACTTTAATACAAGTTTCTGATAATGGATCTGGAATGTCAAAAGAAGATTTAAAAATTTGTTGCCTAAGACATTCTACATCAAAAATTAAAAGATCAGAGGATTTGTACAGTTTAAAAACAATGGGTTTTAGAGGGGAAGCTTTATCAAGTATAAGTTCAGTTGCTCAAGTTTCTATTGTTTCAAGAAGTAATGATAAAAATTCGTTAGGTTATGAACTAAAAATTGATGGAGGATCAGAAAAATCTTTTAATGAAATTGTTTGTAATAAGGGAACCTCTATTTCTGTTAAAAATATATTTTTTAATGTTCCTGCAAGAAGAAATTTTTTAAAATCAGATAACGTAGAGCTGAAGCATGTTATTGATGAGTTTCACAGAGTTGCAATAATCAATCACAACGTTAGTTTTGTTTTTATTAATAATGAAAATGAGATTTTTAATCTAAAAAAATCTATTTTTAAAGAAAGGATAGTAAGAGTTTTTGGAAGAGCTACTTATCAGAAATTAATACCAATTAAGGAAAATACAGAAATCGCTCAAATAAAAGGGTTTGTATTCAAGCCTGAATATTCAAGAAAGACAAAATCTTCTCAGTTTTTTTTCATAAATGGAAGATTTATAAAAAGCAACCGTCTACATCATGCTGTTAAAACTGCTTATAAAGGTTTGATTCAAGATGATTTTCATCCTTCATATTTTTTAAAGATTGATGTTCCTCCAGATTGTATTGATGTTAATATTCATCCTAACAAAACTGAAATAAAGTTTGACGATGATCAGTCTTTATATGCTATTTTAATATCTTCCATTAAACATAGTTTGGGTCAATTTAATATAGCCCCAACAATAGATTTTGAAAGTAATGTTAATTTAAATACACCTTATGAATATAAGGATTCCATTCCTAAAGTTCCAAAAGTAGATGTGGATAGAACCTTCAATCCTTTCCAGGATTTAAACAAAACAGTAAATGTTAAGTCTAGTGATTTTTCAATTGATAACTTGGATAATTCAACTAGCGATCTAATTGAAGTCTCTGATGATTTAAGTTTATCTTCACTCAATATATTGCCAGTCTTTCAACTTAATTCAAAGTATGTTGTTACGAAAAATGCCTCTGGAATTATTGTAATTAACCAAAAAAGGGCTCATCAACGTATTTTGTATGAAGGTTTTTTAAAAGCTTTATCCAATAAAAAAAATCCTACTCAGACACTATTATTTCCAATTAAACTTGAGTTTGATACTGAAGAAATTAGACAATTAAAGACAATTGAGAGCTCCTTAACACATCTTGGTTTTAAATTTTCTTTGTTTAATTCTGAATCTATAAAGGTTTCTGGTATAAATCCCTATTTGAATCAAGGTCATGTTAAAAATTTATTTCAAGATTTTTTAGCTTATTCGGAAAAAGATAATTTAAGTCATACATTAAATGATTTGATAGCAAAGCTACTTTCAAAGTATTCATCCGTAAGTAGCAATAAAAAAATAAACAATAAAGTTTTGGAATCATTAGTAAATGATTTATTTGCGTGCAAGGACTCAAATGTTTGTCCATTCGGTAAATTGATTTTTAAAGTAATTTCTAACGAACAGGTAAAAAGTTTTTTTTCATGAGATCGATTCCTGAAACAATAAAGCAATTAATAATAATAAATGTAATATTTTACATAGGTTCCCAGTTTTTAGGAGACTTGAGTTATGATATGTTAGCGTTGCATTATTATGAAAATGAAAAATTTTTATTTACACAATTTCTTACTCATATGTTTATGCATGGAAGTCCAACGCATATTTTGTTTAACATGTTTGGATTGTGGATGTTTGGATCTCCTCTTGAGCAAATGTGGGGTAGAAATAAATTCTTGTTTTTTTATATTTCTTGTGGTTTAGGTGCTGCTTTTATTCAAACTGGATTTTATTATTTTCAAGTTCAAAATCTGTATGAAATAATAGAGCTAAATAACTTATCTTCAAGTTCTCCCGACATTATTCTTGAATATATGAGTCAAAGTGATTACATTTCTGCCATTAGCGGATTTAATAGTGTAATGGTTGGAGCCTCCGGAGCAATATATGGAGTTTTAGTTGCTTTTGCATTTTCTTTTCCTAACTCAAAGCTTATGCTATTGTTTTTTCCTTTTCCAATCAAAGCAAAGTTTTTTGTTCCTCTTTTGATACTGATTGATTTATTTTTTGGAATATCATCTTTTTCAGTTGGTCCAATAGCTCATTTTGCTCACATAGGAGGGGCTTTAATTGGTTTAATTATGCTTTTATATTGGAAAAAAAATCAGTTTAATGATAGAAGATGGGATTAGTTAATAGAACAGGTTATAAATTCAATAATTTAAATTCCCTTCATAAGATCATTGTGATAATGATCTTTTGTTTTATTGCTCCTTTCATAATAAATACTTTGTCTTTTTTATTTCAAATAAAAGAATTTTCAATAATTGTTTTTTTTGATATTTCTCAAGATTTGTCAAGGTTAATATACAAGCCGTGGTCAATAATTACTTATGCTTTTTTTCATGCAGACTTGTGGCATTTACTTGGTAATATGATCATTCTTCACCTAAGTGGAAAAGTTGTTCTTGATTTATTTGGAAAAGATACATTTATTAAAGTTTTTGTTTTAGGTATTCTTTTCGGGGCCTTGACTTATTTAATAAGTTATAATGTTTTTCCAGTTTTTAACAATGTAAACTCATCCATGATCGGAGCTTCTGCAGGTGTAATGGCTGTTTTTATTTTTTTAGCAAGCTACAGTCCTGACTTTAAGATTCAAATCTTTTTTATAAATGTAAAGATTTACTATTTGGCTATACTTTTAGTGGTTTTTGATATTATTCAAATTCCAGCCGGAAACTCTGGTGGTCACTTGGCACATTTAGGTGGTGCTTTCATTGGTTATTACTATAACAAGAGCATTAATAAAGGAAAAGATTTTGGGGTTTGGATAATAACCGTTTATGATTATTTATTTAAAAAGAATCGAATTAAGAGCTCATATAAAAAAAGAAATTTTAGAAAAAAAAATATTTCAGTTAAGCAAAAAGAAATAGATCTAATATTAGACAAGATTAGTAAATCTGGATACGATAGTTTATCAAAATCAGAGAAGGAAACATTATTTAAAGCTGGAGAAAAGTGATTTTTAAATTTGATAAATCAATTTTTTCCAAAATCATGTTTTTAATAAACATCTTAATTGGTTTTTTACATTCCATATGTCTTTTGTTTAATAATTTTTATTTAGAATATTTTTCAAACTTCTCATTAATATCAGTCTTCTTTCCAGTTATTTATGCTCTCAATTTATTCTTTTTATTGTATTGGCTTGTTAAATTGGATTACAGGTTTATTTTTTCTTCAATATTTCTTTTATTAAGTTTTGATATTTCATTTTACAAATATGATAATGATAGTAACATTTCCTCTAAAAATGAAATACATTTAATGAGTTTTAATGTGCGATTATTTAATCATTATAATTGGATTAAGTCAGATTCAATTGCTGAAAAAATATCAGAATTCTCTAAAGTTAATTCACCTGATGTTTTGTCTTTACAAGAATTTCATAACGATTATAAATATTTATTTAATCACTATAAGAACAGTCATTTTGGATTAAATGGAGAAAATGTTGGGCTAGCTCTTTTTTCAAATAAAAAAATAGTAAAAAAAGGAAATATTAATGATCAATATGGAAAAATTTTGGCAATTTTTATTGATGTGGTTTCTCAAAATGATACTGTAAGAATCTACAATTCACATCTTAAATCATATAATTTAGATCTAGTTTCTTTAAAAATTGATAAAAAATCACTTAAAGAGGTTCTAGAAAGATCAAAACATGTCTATGAAATTCAAAATAAACAAATCGATTATTTAATTTCTAATGTAAATCAAAATGAAGTACCTAGTGTTATTTCGGTCGATTTGAACAGTACTCCGTATTCATTTGTTTACAAAAAAATTAGCAATCACTTTGATGATTCTTTTTTGAAAAAGGGAAAAGGATTTGGTTCAACATATGGACTTGGCAAGATCCCGATGAGGATAGATTTTATGTTTACAACACCATCAATTTCTGTAAATAATTTTGTAAAACATAACATAAATTTATCAGATCATAAGCCAATAAGTATTTTTTTTAAAATTTAAAGTAAAGAAATATATTTAATTACATAGAATACTGGGTAACAGTTATTTATATTTCAAAAAAACTAAACGAACATCCTCCATAATTATATGATTTTTTATAATTAATGTATTCATTAAGTTTTATTTTTTCTGAGTGTTCAATAATTAATAAACCGTTTACATTTAACAACTTTTTTTCAAATACTTTATCAATTATAATTGAATATTCTTTTGAGTTATAATTGTAGGGTGGATCGGCAAAAATGACATCAAATTTTATGTCTATTTTTTTTATGAAACTTAAAGTATCAGCTTTTATAACTTTTAAATTAAAATTTAATTCATTTGAAATTTTTTTAATAAACTTCACACATCTAATGTTTTTATCAATACTGTAAATTTCTTTACATCCTCTTGATGCAAATTCGTAGCTAATATTACCACTTCCGCTAAATAGATCAAGAATTTTAATTTCTGAAATTAAATAATGGTTATTTAGTATGTTAAAAAGAGCTTCTTTTGATTGATCAGTTGTAGGTCTGACTGGAAGATTATTTGGTATATTAATTTTTTTTCCTCTATTGTTTCCGGAAATTATTCTCATATGATTACAATAAATCTAAATATCAACACTTTCTTTGAAGTGAATTGTATTCTTTACAAACTTTTTTAAATAATTAAATTCCTCTAATGCTTCTTTTTTGTTGGAAACAAAGACAATTTGAGTTTCTGAATTAACAACTTTAAGCTGTTTTGAAACAAAAAGTATATAGTAAAGAAGATCTTCTTTCGTTTTATAGTTGAAGGAATTGGAATAAATTAAACTTTTTCCCTTAAAAATTATAATATTTAGAAAATTATGTTGTGCGTTAGCATAATAATGAATACAATCAGAACATTCAATTTTATTGAAAATATTTTGAATCAGAAGAGTTGAGTAGTGATAAAATTCAAAAGAACCGAATTTATCAATTAAAAAATTATTTATGTTAGCATAGGGTATATAAACATTTTTGGCATCTATTTCAATTAACTCATCAACCTCAGCTTTGTCATTTTCTAAAACCTCTGAGTTAAACTTAAGATAATTAAGTTTAAGATCATTATCATATATATTATTAGGAACTAGTACTGATAAGTCATTATTGACAACTAGCTTGACTCTAAGAACATTTCTTAGCTCAAGCTTTTCCAGGCATAGCTTTAATTTATCAAGTAAAACATCAGTTGAGGAGTTTTCTGGAAACTTTAGGTTCTTTGAAAATATTGTTGTGTTTTCACTGACACTTTTTAAAATAATTGTTAATTCATTTAAACTAACATTAATTTTTAAATTTTGACTCTCGTTAAGTTTTCTATTTTCTTGCGATAGCATCATAGGTGGTTGGCCAATTTCCATTGGTGCTAACCTCTGTCATAGATCCTAGTACTAGATCAGGACCATTTACACCATCAACTGACATTAAGGCTTTTTCCTGCTTTAATAAGT
Organism: Flavobacteriales bacterium; assembly: GCA_004214185.1. Lineage (GTDB taxonomy): Bacteria > Bacteroidota > Bacteroidia > Flavobacteriales > Flavobacteriaceae > MAG-121220-bin8. Next base: position 17,253 of record SGZG01000016.1, read on the forward strand.
CTTTGTTTTGATCAAACAAAACATCATCTTTTGAAATCCTTACTTCAAAAACAGGAACATTATATCCGTTTTTATCAATTACATCAGCTTTTATAGAAAATGTTTTATCAATTCCATCAATTGGTATTTGAGCCATAGTTTTATATCTGTCAGAATTTCCAAATAAGGAATCTTTTACTGATGCAAAACCTAAGGTATCAATTACAATAATTTCTTCAAGCATATCAATTCTATATACCCTATTGTATTTCATGTAACTAGAATCTCTTTTTTGGATAAGTGTGTACTGAGCAGTATCAATAAATTTGATTAAACCATCAAAATTGTCCGCATAAACTCCGTTAACACTTTTGTATGCTATCTGAGCATTTCTTATATCCTTTAGCTTGTCGATAACTTTTAAGTATCTTTTGTTTTTAACTTCGTTAAATTTTATTGGAGCATTTATGGAGTTGTATACCTGGTAAGCAAATACTAAAATTAATACCCATAAAAACGATTCAATAATTCTCTTATATTTTGATAAAAATTCCATTGATTATTTAATTATATTTAACAAAATTACAATTTTTTTCTAATCGCCCAATATAGAATTTAATTTCAAATTTTCGATGGATTTTAATGATTTTTCTAAACTTTTAATTAAAAAATTCTCTTTTCAACCAACAGATGATCAAAGAAATGCTATTCTATCATTAAGTAAATTCTTAACCAATACTAATAAGGAGGGATTATACATTCTAAAAGGTTATGCAGGAACAGGAAAAACCTCTCTTATGGAATCTCTTGCTAATAACGTAAAGTACATAAATTTTAAAATATGTTTGCTTGCACCAACAGGAAGAGCAGCTAAGGTATTGTCAAATTATACAAGAAAAAAATCGTACACTATTCATAAAAAAATATATTATTCCTCTGTCGATAAATTTGGTAAATTTCAAACAACATTAAAACTTAACAAAATAAAAAACACCCTATTTATAGTAGATGAAGCATCAATGATTTCCGATACTTTAAATTCCACTGATTTATTTAAAAGAAATTCTTTATTGTCGGATATTTTTAAGTATGTAGACTTTAAATCAAATTCAAAAGTAATTTTCTTAGGTGATACTGCTCAACTTCCCCCAGTAAAACAAAGTATCAGTCCAGCTTTGGATTCTGAATTTATATTAAAAACATATGGAATAAAATCTATTCAATTTACTTTAAGTCAAGTTGTTAGGCAGTCTAATTTCTCTGGAATATTAAAAAATGCAACAACAATTAGGAATAATATTTTTGAAAACACTTTAAATTTTGAATTTGAAATTTTTGAAGATGTTGAGATTTTAAATGATGGATTTGAAATTCAAGAAAAAATAGAATCCTCATATAACAGTTATGGGCCAAATAATACAATGATTATAGTTAGATCGAATAAAAGAGCAAATTTATATAATCAACAGATTAGAAAAACTATATTATCTTATGAAAATATTATTTCAGTTGGAGATTTATTAATAATTACTAAAAATAATTATTTCTGGTCCTCTGAGTCTTTAAATATTTCATTTTTGGCTAATGGTGATATAGTTGAAGTGTTAGAGATTTATTCTATAAAAGAATTGTACACTTTTAAATTTGCTGAAATTAAAATTAAACTTGTTGATTATCCAGAGAAACCTGTGATAGATACTGTAATAATTCTAGACACTCTAAGCTCTGATTCTCCAAATTTAACATATGAACAATCAAATTTACTTTACAATGAAGTTCAAAAGGATTATTCTAATTTAAAATCAAATTACAAAAGGTTTGTCAAAATAAAAGAAAACCGATTTTTCAATGCACTTAATGTAAAATTTTCTTATTCTCTAACTTGTCACAAATCTCAAGGTGGTCAGTGGCCAATTGTTTTTATAGAAAAACCATACCTAAAAGATGGAATTGATATGGACTATTTAAGATGGCTTTACACAGCTGTAACTAGATCAGAAAAGAAATTATATTTAATCGGCTTTTAAAATTAAAATGTATTTTTGAAACAAAACTAGAGCATTGAAAATAATTGCTATGATACCTGCAAGGTATGATTCAAAAAGGCTTCCAGGAAAGCTCATGATGGATCTTGGGGGAATTCCTATTATATTATCAACATTAAACAATACAATTAAAACCAATCTATTTGAAAAGGTTTATGTGGTTACTGACTCAAAAGTTATTTACGATTTTTTAAAACCACTTCACAATGATATTTTGTTCAGTAAGAAAGAGCATTTTTCAGGTTCTGATCGAATTGCTGAATTTGCCAAAGATTTAGAAGTTGACGTCATAGTTAATGTACAAGGAGACGAGCCTTTGGTCGATGAAAAAAGTCTAAATAAGCTAATAAATATATTTCTAAATGATAGTGATAAAGAAGTAGATTTATGTTCTTTAATGGAAGAAATTGACGATGAAAAAACTTTAAACGACCCAAATTCAGTTAAAGTAATAACAGATTCAAATGATTTTGCATTATATTTTTCAAGAAATCCAATTCCATACAATAGAACGAAGGAAAGTATAAAATATTATAAACATATTGGGGTTTATGGATTTAGAAAGAATGCATTAATTGAATTTTACAACTCTAGACCTACAAGACTTGAAATGATCGAACAACTCGAACAATTAAGATATTTAGAAAAAGGTAAAAAAATAAAAATGGTTCAAACAGATTTTAAAACTATTGGAATTGATACCATGGATGATTTATTAAAAGCTAGAAAACTTTTTGAATGATCAAAATTAGAAGATTCATTTTTTATAAAATTCTTAATTGGAAAATTATTGGAGACACTAATTTTCCTAAAAAGTGTGTTATAATAGCAGCACCTCACACTCATTGGATAGATTTTTTTATCGCAATTTTTGCTAGAAGTTTGTTCAAAAAGAAAAATGTCAGTTTCATTGGAAAAAAGGAATTATTTAAATTTCCTTTAAAATATTTTTTAAAATGGCTGGGAGGGATTCCTGTTGACAGAGGTAGTTATTCAAATACAGTTGACTCAATAGCTCAAATATTTAATCAAAAAGACACTTTTATTTTAGGTATCTCTCCAGAGGGAACAAGAAAAAAAGTTGATAAATGGAAAACGGGTTTTTATTACATAGCAAAAAAAACTAAAGTTCCAGTAATTTGTGCAGCTTTAGATTTCGAAAACAAAAAAATTATTATCTCAAAACCCTATCAATTAACTGAAGATATTGATAAAGATATACATGAACTAAGAAGTTTTTTTAATGGTATTAAGGGTAAAATACCTGAATATTCTTAGCTAATTCATATTATGAAATACATTTTGAACATCATCATCTTCCTCGATATTTTCAATTAATGTATTAACCTCTTCTTTTTTTTCATCATCTAGATTTTTAAACTGATTGGGAATTCTTTCGAATTCAGAAGAAATTATTTTTATTCCTTGATTTTCTAACTCTCTTTGTATCTGACCATAGTTTTCAAAGTCGGAGTATATTAAAACGTTTTCTTGTTCTTTTAAAACTTCTTCAACTCCAAAGTCAATTAAATTTAACTCAAGCTCCTCTAAATCAATTTCTGTATTAATTTTAAAACTACAAACTCTGTCAAACATAAATTCAACAGATCCTGCTGTACCTAAATTTCCACCATATTTATTAAAATAGCTTCTGATGTTTGCAACAGTTCTGTTATTGTTATCACTTGCTGTTTCTACAATAATTGCAATTCCGTAGGGACCATATCCCTCAAAAATAATTTCTTTAAAATCTCCTGTTGATTTGTCAGAGGCTCTTTTAATTGCTCTTTCGATATTTTCTTTGGGCATATTTGCAGCTTTAGCGTTCTGAATTACCGCTCTTAGCTTTGAATTTGTTTCAGGAGAAGCTCCACCCTCTTTAACTGCCATAACAATATCTTTTCCTATTCTTGTAAAGGTTTTTGCCATCGCAGACCATCTTTTCATTTTTCTTGCTTTTCTAAATTCGAATGCTCTTCCCATATTTTAATAGAATTTATTTTAAAGTTAATAAAATGAATTTATGTAATTTCTGACAGTATAGATTCATAGTCAAAATTCAAATGATTTGGAAATTTATTTTTTTTTGATAATAATGACAAATGTCTATTTTCATTCGTAGTAAATACATACTTGAAGTTACATTCTTTAATTTTTAAAAGAGAAATAATTAATTTAATTAGTTCTTCGTGATTAATTAAATCCTTACTACCATGATGAAAAATTCCGTTTAATTTTCTGCTGATTATATAATGTAGTTGTTTTGCAAATTCTTGCTCAGAATTGATATTTACAATCAAATTTGGAAAAATTTCAATTGCTTCATTCTTACTAACACTCTCTATTATTTGGGCTATTCTTTTTGATTTTTTCCCAAAAATCATCGCTGATCTATTTATTGACCAGTTTTTATTTTTCATTCTTAAAATTTTATTTTCAATATGTATATTAAACCTTCCAAATAAACTTCTTGAAAAGGTTTTATCCTCTTCATATGATGGAAAGTTTGTGAATGAATCAAATACATTTGAAGAAGAAACGAACATCAATTTAGAATTATTTATTTCACAATAGTCAATAATTTTTTCAAAATATTTAAGATGATTTTTGAAATTTCCTTTAAGTCCCGAAATAATTATATCAGGTTTAAAATCTTCTAATAAAATGGTAGGATCGTTGTCTAAATTATAATAAACATACCTTTTGTTTGATCTAAATTTATTTTTAGTGAAATAAGTTGCATATAAGTCATAGAATGGATTCAGCTCTTTAAAAATCGTATTTCCAATTGAACTGCTTCCCCCAAAAATTAAAATTTTATTCATTTAATTTTATGAAAGGTCGTTTTACAATTTTAGATTTAATTTTTTTGTTTCTTATTTCTATATAAACTTCAGTCTCAAATTTTGAATGAGAGGATAAAACATATCCCATGCCAATTCCTTTTTTTAAAATTGGTGACATAGTACCTGAGGTTACTATTCCGATCTCGTTGTTATCACTATCAAAAATTTTATATCCTTTTCTAGGTATTCCTCTGTCAATTAATTCAAATCCAATTAAATTTTTATTAGTTCCGTTTGATATTGTTTCTAAAATAAATTTTTTTCCAATAAAGTCTTTATTTGTTTTAGTAACCCATTTTAAACCAGCCTCAATTGGATTTGTATTGTCATTGATGTCATTTCCATATAAACAATATCCCATTTCCAGCCTTAATGTATCTCTTGCAGCCAAACCTATAGGTTTAATTCCATAATCTTTTCCAGAGTGTAATATTAATTTATATAAGTGTAAGACATGATCATTTTCAACATAAAGCTCATAACCACCAGATCCTGTGTATCCAGTTTTTGAAATAATTACATTATTAATGTTATTAATTGTTTCTATTGTAAAAGAATAGTTAGTTAATTTGTTGAGATCAAAATTTACTAATTTTTGTAAAACTTTTTCAGATTTGGGCCCCTGTAAAGCTAATAATGAAGTTTTATCAGAAATATTACTAATTTCAGTATTAAAATTTGAGTTTTGTTTTTTGATCCAATTCCAATCTTTATCAATATTAGCCGCATTTACTACAAGCATATAATTTTCCTCTCCTAATTTATATACAATTAAATCATCGATAATACCACCATTTGTATTAATTAGACAATTGTATTGAGCTTTTCTGTCTTTCATTAAAAGTATGTCATTAGAACATATGTAATTTAAAAAATCAGTGGCTCTATTACCTTTAACTAAAATTTCACCCATGTGTGAGACATCAAATATTCCAACTGAATTTCTAACTTGTAGATGCTCAGAGTTGACACCATCGAATTGAACTGGCATACTGTAGCCAGCAAATGGCACCATTTTACCATTAAATTTTAAATGAATATCGAAGAGTGAAGTTTTTTTCATAGTATATTTACAATACAAATTTCGATTAAAATTAATTACCTTACAATAAAATTAAATAACATATATTAACATGAAAAAATTAATATTTCTTACTATTCTATTTCCTTTAATTTCATTTTCTCAAGGAATTCTAAGTGATAAAACAGAATTCAGTAGACAAGATACTTTAAGAGGATCAATTACCAAAGAAAGATCCTGGTGGGATTTAAATAGGTATCATCTTGATATAAGTGTTAATCCCGAACAGAGATCAATTTCTGGATCTAACAAAATTTCATACACTGTTTTAAAACCATACGATGTGATTCAAATTGATCTTCAAACTCCTTTAAAATTGACTAGGGCTGTTCAAGATAATTCTGAATTGGAAATTATTCATGATGGAAATGCACATTTTATTAAACTTAAGAAACAACAAAACATCGGATCCAAAGAAGAAATTACAGTTTATTATGAAGGAAATCCGAGGGTTGCTGTGAGAGCTCCATGGGATGGTGGAATATCTTGGGAAAAAGATAGAAACGGTAATCATTTTATAGCTTCATCTTGTCAAGGATTAGGGGCAAGTGTATGGTGGCCAAACAAAGATCACATGTATGATGAACCAGAAAGTATGCTAATGAGCGTAAATGTACCTAAAGGACTAACAAATATTTCAAACGGAAGACTTGTAAAGGTCGAAGAAATGTCTGATTCTACAACATTTCATTGGGAGGTTGTAAATCCAATAAATAATTATGGGGTAAATATTAACATAGGAGATTATGTTAATTTTTCAGAAGTTTATAAGGGTGAGAAGGGTGATCTGGACATGGATTACTATGTTTTGAGTTATAATTTAGAAAAAGCAAAAATTCACTTTAAAGATGCAATCAAGTCTATGCAAGCTTTTGAGCATTGGTTTGGACCATATCCATTTTATGAAGATAGTTTCAAACTTGTTGAAACACCTTATTTAGGTATGGAGCATCAAAGTTCTGTAACTTATGGTAACCAATACAAAAAAGGTTATTTAGGTAGAGACCTCTCAGGAACTGGTTGGGGATTAAAATTTGATTATATAATAATTCACGAAACTGGTCACGAATGGTTTGCTAATAACATTACGTATAAAGATATCGCAGACATGTGGGTACATGAGGGTTTTACTACTTATTCAGAAAATCTATTCATTGATTATCATTATGGTAAGAAAGCAGCCTCTGAATATGTTATTGGAACAAGAAGAGGTATAAGAAACGAAAAACCGCTAATAGGCCCATACAATGTAAATAAGGGCGGATCAAGTGATATGTATTCAAAAGGAGCAAATCTTTTACACACTTTAAGACATGTCATTAACGATGATGAAAAATGGAGAAATGTTTTAAGAGGTCTGAATAGAGATTTTTATCATAAAACTGTAACGACGACTGAAATTGAAAATTATATTTCAAAAAAAATAAATGTTAATCTAAAACCATTTTTTGACCAATATTTGAGAGATATCAGAATTCCAGTTCTTGAATATAAAATAGTTGATGGTAAAATATTATACAAATGGGATAATGTTATTGAAGATTTTCAGATGCCGATTGATTTGATTGCAACAGACTACGTGTTAGGAACTCAAAAAAAAATAAGAATTCATCCTACTCAAAAATGGAAATCTAAAAAAATAAAAGGATCAATTGAAATTGACAACAATTATTATGTAGATTCGAAATATGTTTTACAATAGCATTAATAAAGAGTTGAGACTTTTTTCCTTTCCTGTTATTTTGGTATTGTTGTTTTACAGTGATGTAAATTCACAATCCCTAACCCATGAAGATTATAAGAACGCTTATTTTCATATGAGTAGGGATTTGTATCATCACTACAATGATATTATCATTTCCCAAGAGTGGAATAATGAGGAATTTTTACATTATCGTATTAAAAAAAAGAATAAAATTTCATCATTAAAAATTGATTTAACCTCCCTAGAAATAAGTGATTATAAAAAAAGCAACCTTCAAGAATTTAATATTAATTCTAAATCTTTAAAACTAGATCCTGATGAGTTTTTATCACCTGATGGTAAACTAGCAGCTTATATTGATAAATATAATCTTTGGATTAGAAACATTGAAACTGGTGAAAGAGTTCAATTGACATTTGATGGATATAAACATTATGGTTATTCTACCAATAATGCAGGTTGGATTAGATCTGACAAACCTGTTTTGAAATGGAGTCCAAATTCCACCAAAATTGCAACATTTAGACAAGACGCAAGAGGAGTAGGTGAAATGCACTTAACAACAACCAATGTGGGTCATCCTAAGTTAGATACCTGGAAATATGCTCTTCCTGGTGACGAAAAAATTTTTGAGATAGAAAGAATAATCATAGACATTGAATCCAAGTCAATTGTAAAATTAAAAATGGATAATGATTTCCAAAGATCAACAACAACAGATCATATTGCAGGAAGAGGAGGGGAGTTGCTTGATTCTCAATGGAGTGAAGATTCATCTAAACTAGCATTCATCTCATCTTCAAGAGATCATAAAGAAGCTCATTTACAAATTGCAGATTCAAAAACAGGTGAAGTAACCTCAATATTTAAAGAAATTGTAGAAACTTATTATGAATCTGGATTAAGGGCAGAAAACTGGAGAGTTTTATTTGATACCAATGAGTTTATTTGGTATTCAGAAAAAGACGATTGGGGTCACATATATTTATATGATTTATTAGGTAAAAAATTAAAAAATCGAATTACAATTGGAGATTGGTTAGTCAGAGAAATTATGCATATTGACAATGATAAAAGAGAAATTATTTTTACTGCTGGAGGTAAAGAAAAAGGAAATCCATACCATGTTTATCTGTACAAAATAAATTTTGATGGTAGCGGATTAATATGTTTAACTCCCGAAAAGGGTTCTCACTCAATAAATCCATCCCCTAACTGGAACTACTTTGTTACTACATATTCTTCAACTGCAAATCCTCCTGTTTCAATTTTAAAAGATAGAGATGGAAAGAACCTTTCAGAGTTGTCATTTTCAAATTCTGATGATTTAAAGCTTAATGGATGGCAAGAACCAGTTGAATTTAAAGTTAAAGCTAGAGATGATAAAACTGACTTGTATGGTATTATGTATTTTCCAAGTAATTTTAATAAAAATAATAAATACCCTGTACTAAACTATATATATCCAGGCCCTCAAAGTGGAAGTGTTGGGAACTACTCATTTTTTGTTTTTAGAAGAGATTTCCAAGCTCTTGCTGAGTTAGGTTTTATTGTTGTAGCTGTCGATGCCATGGGAACCCCTGGAAGATCAAAATCTTTTCATGATGCTTATTATGGCAACATGGGTGATAATGGACTTCCTGATAATATTACAACCCTTAAACAATTATCTAGAAAATACAATTCAATGGATTTGTCAAAAGTAGGTATTTGGGGACATTCAGGTGGAGGGTTTGCTTCAACTGCAGCTCTATTTAAGTTTCCGGATTTTTATAGTGTAGCAGTATCAACCTCGGGAAATCATGACAATAGAAATTATGAAGCAGATTGGGGTGAAAAATGGCATGGTCTTTTGAAAACAACCAATAACAATAAAACTAATTATGATTCACAAGCAAATCAACTTTTTGCAGGAAATCTGAAAGGGAAATTGTTGATAGCTCACGGAATGTTAGATGATAACGTACCTCCATCTAGTACAATGCTTGTAGTTGAAGAATTAATTAAAGCAAATAAAGATTTTGATTTGATATTATTTCCGAACAAAAAACATTCATATGGAGACATGAACAATTATATGATGAGAAGAAAATGGGATTTTTTTGTAAAAAATTTAAAAGGTATTAATCCACCAAAGGAATTTTCTTTTGATTAATATTTCAAAAAGAGCATTTTTTCTTTGAAATCATTATAGTCGTTAACATCAATATATTTTTTTTCACTCAATAAAATTTTATTTATACTTTCAGGAACATCAAGTTTTCTTTCAATTACTTTTTCTATGTGTTCTGAAAATTTTATTGGATGAGCTGTTTCTAGAAAAATACCAATTCTGTCTTGGCTTGAAGAAAGGAACTTTTTCAAACCTAAGTATCCTACTGCTCCATGAGGATCAAGAACATAATTTTTATTTTCATATACTCTTTTTACAGTATCAAGTGTTTGCTTATCATTGAAAGAATACGACGACATTATTTTTGAAAGATTTTTAAAGTTATGATACATTTCTTGAATTCTAACAAAATTACTTGGTTTAGAAACATCCATCGCATTTGAAATTGTTTGAATTGTTGGTTTTGGTTTCAAAACTTGGGATTTAAAAAATCTCGGAATTGTATCATTTTCATTCGTACTGGCAATAAAATGAGAGATAGGAAGGCCTAACTTTTTAGCTACTAGTCCTGCACATATATTTCCAAAATTTCCACTAGGTACACTAAGTACTAAATTTTTCTTTTTAAGTACTTTGTAAGCAAAAAAATAATAAAGTGATTGTGGAAGCCATCTAGCAACATTTATTGAATTAGCAGATGTCAAATTAAACTTTTCATTAAATTCTTTGTCAATAAATGCTTTTTTAACCATTTTTTGACAATCATCAAAACTACCGTTAACTCTCAGTGCATATATATTATTACCATTTGTTGTTAATTGTCTTTCTTGAATTTCACTAACTTTATTTTTGGGGTATAAAATAATAACATTTGTTCCTTTTACTTTATAAAAACCATTTGCAACTGCTGCTCCTGTATCACCAGAAGTAGCTACTAATACAGTATTTAATTTAGAATTATCTTTATTGAAATGACCTAGACAGTTAGCCATAAATCTAGCTCCCACATCTTTGAAGGCAAGTGTAGGTCCGTGAAATAATTCTAATGTGTATATGTTTTTTTCAAGCTTGATAAGAGGAAAATCAAAATCAATTGTTTTCGATAATATTTCTATTAAATCAGTTTCTTTGATTGTTGTGCCAACAAATTGTTTAATTACTTTTAATCCAATTTCAATATTTGAATAATTTTCAATATTCTTTATGAAATCTGATTCCAAAGGTATTATGTTCTCAGGGAAGTATAAACCTCCATCATCTGCTAAGCCTTTTTTTAAAGCTGTTTCGAAATTTACTTTTGTTGATTCTCCGTTTAAACTCTGATAATACATATTATTTTGAGTTTAATATTTGTATACCCTTGTCATTAACACAAGAAATGTGAATATCATATTCAAGATTAAGATCTTGGTAAACATTTTTCATAGCTTCACCTACACAATTAGCTGTAGGTATTCCTTTACTCATGGCAAATATAGAGGGCCCAGAACCAGATATTCCACATCCAAGTGCGCCAGCTTTAATACTTTCATACTTGATTTCATCAAATTTTGGAATTAAAATAGATCTTAGAGGCTCTATAATAACATCTTTAATTGATCTACTAATTAAATCATAATTTTCTGTATATAATCCACTTATAAAAGCCCCAAGGTTTGCGGATTGCTCTATCATTTTTTGAATTGGAACTTGATTTTTAACTACTGCTCTAGAATCTTTGGTTTTTAATTCTATTTTTGGATGAATTACAGTGAAAGCTATTTCTATAGGTGTATTCAGTTTAAAATAATCATTTTCTTCACTATTTCTAACAAAAGTAAAGCCTCCAAGTAAAACAGCGGCTACATTATCTGCATGTTTGGAATCACTTGCAGCCAATTCACCTTGCATAGCAAACTTAATAAGTTCTTTTTTAGTATATGGTTCACCAATTAACTTATTTATAGCGAAAACACTGCCCGCGGAACTTGCAGCACTACTACCAATTCCACTTCCAGGCTTTATACCTTTATTAATTTCAATTTCAAAACCACAGTCAACTTCAGTTTCATTTAGTAGAGCCATTGCCGAAACCCCAGCCACATTTACAGAAATATCGGTACTTAATGATTCTCCTAAAACCTTTTTGATCGTAACTCCTTTTTTATCTGTTTTTCTTACTGTAATCTCATCTCCAATTTTATCAAGACATACACCTAAGATGTCAAATCCGCAGGAAAGATTCGCAATACTAGCAGGAGAAAAAATTTTTATTTCTTTCATTTAATTTCTACTTACTCTAATTATATCAGCAAAAATTCCAGCTGCAGTAACTTCTGAACCAGCTCCAGCACCTTTAACGATTAGTGGTTGTGATTTATACCTTTCAGTTTTGAATAAAACAATATTGTCACTTCCCTCAAGATTATAAAAATCATGATCTTTATTTATATATTTAAGACCTACACTTGCAACGCCATTTTTATATTCAGCAACGTATTTGATTTTTGAATTCGAACTTACTGTCTGGGATAAAATTTTCTTAAAGTGATCTTCATTATCTTCAAGAGATTTTAAAAATTCTAAATTAGAGCGTGTTTTTAAACATTCTTCAGGGATGAAAGAATTATTAGTAATATTTTTAAGTTCAATTTTTTCTCCACTTTCTCTAGCTAAAATTAATATCTTTCTTGCTACATCTATTCCACTTAAATCGATTTTGGGATCAGGTTCTGTATAACCTTCGTCCATTGCATTTTTAACAACTTCACTAAACTTATTATTTACGTTATAATTATTGAAAATATAATTTAAACTTCCTGAAAGAATAGCCTCAATTGAAATAATCTTATCACCTGAATTAACTAGATTATTAAGAGTGTCAATTATTGGAAGTCCAGCACCAACATTTGTTTCAAACAAAAATTTAGTACCATATTTTTTTGAAATTTCTTTTAACTCAATATAATTTTCAAAAGTATCTGCGCATGCTATTTTATTACATGTTACAACATTGATGTTATTTTTCAAAAAATGTTTATAGGTTTTTGAAATTTCAGAACTTGCAGTGTTGTCAACAAATACACTGTTTCTTAAATTTAGCTTTCTAGCTTTTGAAATAAAATTTTCAATATTTGTATCATCACCAGACATAATCTTTGAATTATAATTTTCTAAATCAATCCCATTCTCATAAAAAATCATTTTTTTTGAATTGGAAATAGCAATTACTCTTAATTTAAGTTTGAGCTTGTTTTTTAGATATTCAGATTGTTGATTGATTTGATTTAATAATTTTGAACCTACATTTCCTATCCCTATTATAAAAAGATTGATTTGTTTAATATTTTGTTCAAAAAATCGTTCATGTAAGGTATTGATAGCTTTTTTAACATCATTTTCCTCAATTACAGCAGTTATATTTCTTTCTGAAGAACCTTGTGATATAGCTTTTACATTTATATTGTTCTTTCCAAGGGCACTAAACATTTTTCCACTAATTCCTTGATGGTTTTTCATTTTATCTCCAACTAATGCAATTATTGATAGTTTACTTTCAATTCTACATGCGTTTAATATAAAACTTTCTATTTCGTATTTAAACGCCTCATCAACTATTTTTTTTGCTTTTTCAGCTTCTGATTTTTGAATTCCAATACAAATAGAATGCTCTGAGGAAGCTTGAGTTATCATAATTATATTAATATTATTATTTGAAATTTCTTCAA
>SGZG01000017.1 GCA_004214185.1 Flavobacteriales bacterium
ATTACATATAAATGAAAAAGAAAATTTTAAATTTTTGATTAATTTAACTGATGATCCTGGTGAACAAAACAATTTGATTTCAGTTTATCCAGAAAAAGCAAAGGAACTAACTTTAAAAATAAATGATTGGAGTAAAGATTTACAACAACCCAAATGGGATTCAAATGCTGATGTATCAATTCCTATTGATAATTCTGAAAATTCAAAAAGATATTTTTTCCCCTGGTAAATACCTATGAATAATAAAAATTTAATTATAGAATCCGTTTCAAATGGACCATTATTTGGACAGACCTTTAATATGGAAATGGTAAATAGTTTACCCTCAATAAAAAGAAAGTTTGTTTTGTCTAGAATTCCGTTTATACCATATTCGTTAAAATCTAAACTTTTTTCTTTAAGTAAAAAAGAGATCAATAGTAACGGTCTAATTTTACATGGTGGGGGTCCAATTTATAGTAATGGTACTATCAAAGAAAACGAGTGCCACAACCCATTAGAATTAGATCCAAAAGATCCAAATTTTATAGAGAAAACTTCTGGTGGTTTAAAACTAGTTGATAATAATCCAATGGTTCAAACCGCAAAATATCCAGAAAGAGTTATTGGAAATTTTACAGCAATGAATAGATTTTTTACAGATATTTCAAGTGAATTTATTGCTAGTTCAATTAATAGAAAATTGATCCCGACAAGTTCTAAAGATCAAATAATACAGGCATATATTAAAAGTGCAAAAGAATGTGAAAAACTAAATGATAAAATAATACTTGAACAAACTGCAACCTTTTCTTTTAGATCACAAAACTGCGCAGATGTAAATGAGCCTACTAAGGACACTATTTCAGGAATAATGTTGTTTGTTTGGGGTATCCAAGGACAAGTGTTTAATGGAACAGTTATCGGAGGAACAGGAAAATTTAGTGGAATTAGTGGAGAATTTTCTAGAGAAAGACTACTTGCTCCAAATTTTTCAGGAGCTGAAACTTTTAGAATTACATTTCCAACAAGTTTAAAGCCTGATTATTATCCACAGTAAAGATTAAAGATTTTTAAAGTCCTTATCTATTTTTTTTGAAATTTCTTTCTTTTTTGTTTTATATCTTTCAAGGCCTTTTTTGGTTAAGTACGGATAGAAATGACCCATTATTTCATTGTATATCTTATGGTACCTATTTTTAGAGTCATCTAAAACTTCCCAAGTAGCCAATGAGCAAGAAATAATGGCCCAATTATTTCTAGCAAATGTTCTATACTGGCCATCAAATACTTCTTTTTTCATATAGCCGTTTTTAATGCTAATGCTAATATATTCAGTTGTAAATTTTTCATTAATAATTATTACATCTTTATAAACCGATTTAGCGTTTGGAACTAAATTTATAATTTCAAGAATATCTCTAAAGAAGAACCTGTAATTAAACAAAAAAATAAGATTATTTCTTAAAATTTTATAGAGTGACATATGCTTTAAAGATTCTCGTTGAGTATTTTCAATTTCAACTAATTTTCTAATCATATAATAAATTATATACTCCATTAAATCCTTCTTTGTTTTGAAATGATAAGTTAAATTTCCTGGACTTATATCATTATATTCAGCAATGTCCTGTAATCGAACATTCGCTAATCCTTTATTATTAAATAATAAAATAGAAGTTTCAACTATTTTTATTCTTGTGCTACTCACTTTAACTTTTATGATTTTTGCATAATTAGTATAAAAATACTAAATTTATAAGGAACAGTTAACTTATAAATATTAAAATAAATATGGTCAATATTTTTCCTGATCCTTCAAAATTTAATGATCATGAAAATACGAATAAAATCGTATTAGTCATATTTATTAAAATTACTAAAGCCATAGTTAAAGAAGAATTAAAAAATAATCTTATAAATAAAAAATTAAATATTATTAATTGGTTTGAATGTCATTACACTAATATTGGTAAAGAAGATTTCTGGTCAGATTTATTAATAGTTGAATTTAATGATAAATTTGAACTCGCTAAATTTCATAAAGATGATGTAAGCAAAATTGACTTACAGGCAGTTCAAGTATTTAATCTTTTACCAAAAAATTTACCTCGTTTCTTTGTAAATTTTTTAAAATTATTTAGACCTATTGGATATTTTTTTGAATTAATAAAGTCATCTAAAACCGAATTACATAACCTTAGTAACTCCAAATCAAATATACTTCCAAGTAAAAAACAAGCTGAACGCTTAATAAATGAAAAATCAAAGAAAAAAGCTTACATGATTAATCTTCTTGAGTTTAAAGAAATGGCTCAATACAAAGACAAATCCATTTCGATTACTGGAAGGGAAGCATATGTTGGAAAATACGGGCCGCAAGCTTTTAAAAGTGTAATCCTACTAGGTGGTGATTTTGCATTCAATGGAAGAATTATTGGCGATTCATTAATAGAATATAATGTACCATTAGATACAAAAGGTAAATGGCAAGCTGTGGGAATTGCCGAGTATACTAAAGCAAATAAAATGCTGGAACTTGAAAAAATACCTGGCTATTCCAAAGGTTTAGTGCATCGTGAAGCTGGTTTAAAAAGAAATTATAATTTGTACGCTACTAAAAATATATAAAAATGAATTTTGAACTGAGCGAGGAACATTTAATGATAAGACAAGCGGCTAGAAATTTTGCTCAAAACGAGCTTAAGGAGGGTGTTATTGAACGTGACTCGAAATGTGAATATCCAGAGAAACAAGTCAAAAGAATGGCTGAGTTGGGCTTTCTTGGAATGACCGTATCAACCAAATATGGAGGAGGCGGAATGGATACAATTTCATATGCGTTGGCTGTTGAAGAAATTTCAAAAATCGACAACTCTTGTTCGGTAATTTTGTCGGCTCATAATTCATTAGCTTGTTGGGGAATTGAAGAATATGGAACTGAGGAACAAAAAGAAAAATTTTTAAAACCTCTTGCAATTGGACATAAAATTGGTGCCTTTTGCTTGTCCGAGCCAGAATCGGGATCAGATGCAACTCAACAAAAAACAACAGCGATCGACAAAGGTGATCATTATGTTTTAAATGGAGTCAAAAATTGGATAACCAATGGAATAAAGGCAGATATTTATGTAATTATCGCTCAAAGCAATTCAGATTTAGGACACAGAGGAATTAATGCATTTGTTATAGACAGCAATACAAATGGAATTTCTTGTGGACCAAAAGAAGATAAATTAGGTATTAGATCCTCTGACACATGTTCGGTTATTTTTCAAGATGTGATTGTTCCAAAAGAAAACAGACTAGGACCAGATGGTTTTGGATTTAAATACGCAATGAAAACGTTAGAGGGAGGAAGAATTGGTATAGCAGCCCAAGCTCTTGGATTGGCTGAAGGAGCTTATGAAATGGCACTGGAATACTCCAAACAAAGAAAAACATTTGGAAAACCAATTAGTCAACATCAAGCTATCTCGTTTAAACTAGCCGAAATGGCAACAGATATTGAAGCTGCTAGACTTTTAGTCTACAAAAGTGCAAGTAAAAAAGATCGAGGAGAATCATATGGCTATTCAAGTTCTATGGCAAAACTTTATGCTTCTGATATAGCCATGAAACATACCGTTGAAGCTGTTCAAATTCATGGTGGTAATGGATTTGTCAAAGAATATCATGTTGAAAGATTAATGAGAGATGCAAAAATTACTCAAATTTACGAAGGGACTTCTGAAATTCAAAAAATCATAATTTCAAGAAATTTATTAAAATAATGAAATCAAAAACAAAACAATTTTTAACTGATACAGGAGCATCAATCCCGGTTATTTGTGGTCCTATGTATCCAGGATCTAACCCTGAACTGATTGCAGCAGTTTCTGAAGCAGGAGGTTTTGGTGTGGTTCAACCTGTAGCTCTAACATCGTTGTATGGTCATGATTTTAGAGAAGGTTTAAAGCTTATAAAAAAACTTACAAAAAAACCTTTTGGAGTAAACTTTACAATTTTTGGAGGCGCTAATAAAAAATACCACAACCAAATGAAAGAATGGATGGAGATTTCCATTGAAGAGGATGTTAAATTTTTTCTTACATCTCTTGGAAAACCTCACGAAATTGTAAAAATTGCAAAACAACACGGAATAAAAGTTTATCACGACGTACCAAACAAAAAAGTTGCACTTGCCATGGTAGATTGTGGAGTTGATGGATTAAACTGTATAAATTGGAGAGCTGGAGGACAAACAGGAATTCAATCGGCAGAAAAATTTATTGAAGAATTAAAGGATGTAAAGATCCCACTAATATGTGCTGGTGGAATTGGAAATAAAGAGGACTATAGTAAAGTTTTAGAAATGGGTTATGCAGGTGTTCAACTTGGAACTAGGTTTTTAGCTTCTAAAGAATGTATTGTAACTGACAGTTATAAGCAAGCTATTGTTGATTCTGAGGAAAAAGATATTGTTTGGACTAATAAAGTTGCTGGAAATAATTCCTCTGTCATAAAAACAAAAGACATAATGAAAGGGGGTCTAAGAACAGGACCTATTATTAATTTTATGCTCAAAAGACCTAAACTTAAAAAATACGCAAGAATGTATTTAATGAGTAAAGGCCTGAGAAATTACAGTAAAACTGCGTTTGATGATAATATTCAATTTTGGCAAGCTGGAAAAGGAGTTGGAGGAATTAAATCAATTGAGAGTTGTGAAGATATTTTAAATGAATATAAAATTTAATGAGAAAGAATTTTTTTAGACTTCTTATTGTTTTTATTTTAATTGTTGTTACAATTGGAATATGGTTTTCTCAAAACTGGTATAAAATGCCAAAATATATATCCCTCTTAAAAAATCCAATTATTGAAAATGTAACAATTGAGTGGGAAAATGGACCTGAAACCAGAACTAACTTTAAACCAAACATAATCGTTGTTCTTGTCGATGATCTAGGCTTCAACCAAATTAGTTCTTATGGTGGAGGAATGTCAAATGGAAATTTTAAAACACCCAATATAGATAAGTTAGCCAGTGATGGGGTATTGTGTACAAATGGATACTCCTCAAGCCCAATTTGTTCTCCATCTAGAGCATCTCTTTTAACAGGAAGGTTTCCAACTCGATTTGGATATGAGTTTACTCCAACTACCTCCAGTATGATGAAAGCAATAAGTCTTTTTTCAAAGAAAAATGAGGTAGCTAATGGTATTTATTACGATAATAGAGAAGAAAATATTATTGATATTGAGCTAATGGGCCTTCCTCAATCAGAAAAAACCATTGCAGAAATACTAAAAACTGAAGGTTATCATAACATTCATATTGGAAAGTGGCATCTGGGTCACGCCAAAGACTTTTTACCAAGAAAACATGGTTTTGATGAAAGTCTTAGAATGGATCAAGGATCATTGTTTTTACCAGAAGATGATAAAAATGTAATCAACTCTAAATTAGAATTTGATCCGATTGATAAAGTACTTTGGGGAAATCTTCCATATGCTGTTAATTTTAATGAAGGACCAAGAATGAATCCCGATGGACACTTGACGGACTATTTAACAAATGAAGCAGTAAAAGTTATTGAAAAAAATAAAAATAGACCATTCTTTCTATACCTAGCCTACTGGGCTGTTCATACTCCACTTCAGGCCAAAAAAGAAGATTATGAAAAATTATCCTTTATTGAAAACCATGATGAAAGAGTCCTAGCTTCTATGGTAATGACAGTGGACAGAGGAGTTGGTAAAATAAGAGATGTACTTAAAAAAAATAATATTGATGACAACACAATTATAATTTTCACTAGTGATAACGGTGCACCAGGATACATAGGGTTACCTGATTTAAACAAACCATATAGAGGTTGGAAATTAACTCATTTTGAAGGCGGAGTTCATGTTCCTTTCATAGTAAGCTATCCAAACAAAATTCCTAAAGGGACAACTTACAACGGAAGAGTTTCTAACTTGGACATTCTCTCAACTGTGGCAAGTGTAGCTGGAGTTGATATGAACAGAAATGACTTAAAAGAAATAAAGTTTGATGGAACTAATGCACTTCCTTATTTAATTGGAGAAAAAGAAGGAGAACCCGATAGAGTTTTATTTAATAAATCGGGGAACTATTCATTTATAATTAAAGAAGGATGGAAACTTCAAGTCGATTTAGTTCAAAATAAAAAGTGGCTTTATAATTTGAATGAGGATCCAACAGAACAAATAAACTTAATTAAATCTGATCTTGAAAAACTAAATGAACTTGAAAAAATTTTAAACAAAAAATTATCTGAGCAAGTTAAACCAATATGGCCTAGTTTACTTGACTGGCCAATTTTTATTGATAAAACTTTGGATGAAACAGTAAATAAAAATGACGAATATATATTCTGGGCTAACTAAATAAACAATAAAATGATAAAGGAAAAATTTGAATTAAATAATAAAATCGCTGTAATTACAGGAGCGTCAAAAGGAATAGGTAAAGCTATGGCACAAGGATTGGCAGAATTTGGAGCTACAGTCATTGTAAGTAGTAGAAAGCAAGAAGCCGTTGATAAAGTTTCTAAAGAATTTACAGATCTTGGATTAAAGGCAGATTCTATTGAATGTCATGTAGCAAAACACGATGACAGAGCACAACTAGTTGAAAAAGTGATCAAAAAATACGGACGTATTGATGTTTTAATAAATAATGCAGGTACTAACCCATATTTTGGACCAATTAGTAAAATGCCTGTAAATTTATATCAAAAAACAATGGACATTAATGTTAATGCTGCTATTGAACTTAGTAACCTAGTTTATCCTCACATGAAAAAACAAGGTGGCGGAAGTATTATACATATTAGCTCAATTGAGGGTCTTCATCCAAGTGCATTTATGGCAGCTTATAATGTAAGTAAAGCTGCATTAATTATGGCTGGAAAAAACCAATCAATCGAATGGGGAAGAAATAACATTAGAGTCAATATTATATGCCCAGGATATGTAAAAACCAAACTAAGCGCAGCATTGTTAGAAAATGAGGTGTCTAGAAATAGCTTTTTAAAAAATTGTTCTTTAGGAAGAGGATCAACACCAGACGAGATGGCAGGATTAGCTGTATTTCTTGCATCAGATGCAAGTTCGTACATGACAGGGACAACTATAGTTAATGATGGAGGTCTTATGAATGCTCCTCAAATATCAATGCAATAAATTATAATTTTATGAATTTTGAATACACAAAAAAAACTCAAGACTTAATGAATAAAGTAGATGACTTTATGCAAAAACATCTCTTTCCTCATGAAAATAAAGTTTACGATTTTCACAGAAACAATCCCTGGAAAGACTATCCTGAATTAGAAAGCTGGAAAAAAGAAGCTAAAAAAGAAGGTCTCTGGAATTTATTTCTCCCCTCCTACTATGGAGATTTAAGTCCTGGATATAGTAATTTAGAATATGCACCTTTAGCAGAAAAAATGGGAAGACTTACTTGGGCATCTGAGGTTTTTAATTGTAATGCACCAGATACAGGAAATATGGAAACCATTGCTAAATACGGAACTCCAGAACAAAAAGAGAAATGGTTAAAACCAATTATGAACGGAGAGATTAGATCTGCTTTTTTAATGACTGAGCCTGCAGTAGCATCATCTGATGCTACTAATATTCAAACATCGATAGTTAGAGATGGAGATGATTATGTTATTAATGGAAGAAAATGGTGGTCTTCAGGGGCTATGAATCCTCATTGTAAGATTTACATTTTGATGGGTAAGACAGATTTTAATGCAGAAAAACATAAGCAACAAAGTATGATTCTTGTACCAGCAGATACACCTGGAATTAAAATAATAAGACCATTGCAAGTCTTTGGAAGTGTAGATTCTCCAGAGGGTCATGCCGAAATAGAGTTAAGTAATGTGAGAGTTCCTGCTAGTAATATTTTACTTGGTGAAGGAAGAGGTTTTGAAATTGCTCAGGGAAGATTAGGACCTGGAAGAATTCATCATTGTATGAGATTAATTGGAGTTGCCCAAAGAGCATTAGAATTGATGTGTAAAAGAGCGAATCAAAGAGAAGCTTTCGGAAGAAATTTAATTAAATTTACCAGCGTTAGACAAGATATTGCAAAATCAGAATGTGAAATCCAACAGGCAAGGTTACTTACTCTTGCGACAGCCGACAAAATTGATAAGTTTGGTGCCAAAGAGGCAAAAAACTTAATCGCCATGATCAAGATACAAGTTCCTCAGATGGCCTGTAATGTAGTTGATAGAGCAATTCAAATTCACGGAGGAATGGGAGTAAGTCAAGACACACCGCTAGCGGGATATTATGCTATGGCAAGGGTGCTTCGTTTAGCTGACGGACCTGATGAGGTTCACATGTTTCAATTAGGAAGAAATTTAGCAAAACAGTATGAGATATAAAGATAAAATAGTACTTATAACAGGAAGTGGTTCTGGGATTGGAAAAGCAGCTGCAATAGCATTTGCCAAGGAAGGAGCTAACTTAATAGTTTCTGACATAAATAAAGAGAATGGATTAAACACAGTTTCTGAAATCATTAATAATAATGGCAAGGCAACATTTTTTGAAGCAGATGTTTCTAATTATCAAATGGTAGTTGATTTAATGAATTTCATAGTTTATAAGTTTGGAAGACTCGACGTTGCTATTAACAACGCTGGTATTGGTGGAGATTACGCTAAAATAGCTGACATGACTTTGGAATCTTGGGACAAAACAATGCTTGTGAACTCAACTGGCGTTTTTTATTGTATTAAAAATCAAATTCCAATAATGCTCAAACAAGGAAAAGGAGTTATCCTGAACACTTCCTCAATAGCAGGAATTCGAGGATTGCCAAATGCTGCAGGATATTCAGCTAGTAAACATGCCGTAGTAGGAATCACAAAAACAGTAGCAATGGAATATGCAAAAAACAATATTAGAGTCAATGCCATTTGCCCTGTTTTTACAGTTACTCCAATGTTTGACCCTGTAGCTATGGATAAAATGAAATCAGGAATTTCTGAAAAACTAAAGGCAAATGTCCCTATGAAAAGATTTGCTGATGTAATGGAACAAGTAAATACAATGCTTTGGTTATGTTCAGATGAAGCTAGTTTTATTACTGGTCAAGCAATTTCTGTTGATGGGGGGTTAACAGCTTAAATTATGGAACAAAAAGTAAGAAAAGGAGAAGAACTTAATGAAATTAATCTTAAAAAATTTTTAAAAGAAAATGATCTAATTTCTGATATTAAAAGTGAATTAAATGTTTTACAATTCTCAAATGGTTTTTCTAATCTAACATATTCACTTGCCATCGAAAATAAAGAATATGTAATTAGAAAACCTCCCAAAGGTGCTGTTTATGGTCACGATATGAACAGGGAATTTAAAGTACTTAAAGGTCTTAATAATGGGTTTGATAAAGCTCCTATTGCCTACGCCTACTCTGAAGACAATAGTATTATTGGCACTTCTTTCTACATAATGGAAAAAGTTAATGGAAAAATAATTACTCCAAGAGAACTAAAGGAAAGATCAATTCCTAATAAAGATTACTCAACTATTTCCAAAACATGGCTTAAAACATTTGTTGAATTACACAATTTGGACTATAATAAATTAGGATTGTCTGAACTTGGAAAACCAGATGGTTACGTTGAAAGACAGGTTAGAAATTGGGGAAAACAATATTTGAAGGCTGCTACTGAGGAGATAAAAGAAGCTAAACTAATAATGAGCTGGCTAGATAAAAATAAGCCAACAAAATACAAGCATAGTTTGATTCACAACGACTATAAATACGATAATGTAGTTTTTAGTTCAAATTCCTGGTCTATAATAAACTCAATATTAGATTGGGAAATGTGTACTATTGGAGATCCTTTAATGGATTTGGGAACATCAATTGCTTATTGGGCTGAATCATCCGATCCTCCACAATTAAAATCCACTTTTAATTATCCTACATCTATAAAAGGGAATCCAACCAGGTTAGAAGTTGTAGAAATGTATGAAAAAGAAGCTGGAATAACAGTAAATAATCTAGTGTTTTATTATGTATTTGGGTTGTTTAAAATTGCTGTTATTGTTCAACAAATTTATTATAGATACAATAAAGGTTTAACATCGAATGAAAAGTTTAAAGACTTAAACAAAATTACAGATATTCTCTGTAAAACAGGTTGGCAATCAATTCAAAAAAATAGAATTGAAAATATTTTTTGATGAGTAAAATTTATTTATTTAGACACGCACAAGCCTCCATAGGAAAAGCCGATTACGATGTATTATCAGCAAAAGGTGAAAAACAAGCTGGAGAATTAGGAAAATATTTGTGCAAAGAAAAATTAATTTTCGATAGGGTATACGTTGGTAATTTACAAAGACAAAAACATACTCAAGAAATTGTAGCAAAACAATATAAAACATCAGGATTAACTATGCCTAAAGCTTTTATATTAGAGGGGCTCAATGAGCATCAAGCCACAGATGCAATGAAAATTGAAATGCCAAAGATGGTAAATGATGAATACCTAAAATCATTAAAAGAAAAACTTTTTAAAAATCCAGAAAAAAAACACTCATTTATGATGTTAGGGTTTAAATATTTTTTGCATAAATGGGTAAATAATGAAATAATTGTTGAAGGAATAATTCCATGGAAACAGTTTAGAAAAAATTCAATAAATGCATTGAATCAAATTAAAAGTGAAACAAAAAAAGGTGAACAAATTGCAGTTTTTTCATCTGGAGGAACAATAAGTTCAATTATTGGAGATGTTTTAGGTATTGAGAACGAAATAGTTATTGCTGATTTAAATTTTTCTGTAAGAAACACCTCTTTTTCTAAACTACTTTATTCAAATAAGGAAACAAATCTTTTAACATTTAATGAATTACCTCATCTGGTAGATGAAATGATAACATTTGTTTAAATTAGACCATGAGAAAAGATTTAGAAGAATTTTACAATAAAAAGAATTTCTTATGCTTTATATAATTATTCTTTTCTAAAAGACAAGCAAAACTTTATTGATTCATGGTAAAAAAAAAGCCTCGATAAAATCGAGGCTTTGTATAAAGGTTTTTAATAATTATTTTAATAGAGTAGCATTCCAATAAGAATATCTTCTAATTATCTTTCCCTCGTTATCAAAATCATCCATAAATAAAACCGGAACAACCACCTTCTTACCATCAGAAGCTCTAGTTAATCTAAATCTCCACCATGATTGAACAACTTTACTATCTCTCCAGTCATATTCTAAATAATCTGGATACCCAGACTCGTCTAATCCAGTAATATTCCAGCCTGCTAGCATTTTTTCATCTCTTGCTTTAATTTCTTCTTGGTTCATGTTTTTTGATTCGTTTATATCAATAAAAACAGCGTTCTCATGAAAGAAATCAAATGCTTTATCAACATCACCATTTGCAAAGGCGTATTGAAGTTTTCTAACTGTATTTATATTTTCATGATTTTTATAAATTTTTCCATTTTCTCTGGTTGAATACGAGTCTCTAACATTTCTAAATGTATTTTGATTATTATATTCAAAAATTCGAGCAATTTTAGTTGCATCTTTATTGACAACGTATAATCTATGAACAGGCATATCAACTTTTGCGCCTGTTGTTTTGTTTACACCATAAAGATGATCCCAAGTTTGAATCCATACACCAGAATCTTTGTACTCAATGGCATCAGGATACGCACCTTCAGAAACAGTAAGTTTTAAATAATCCATATTGTTGTACCACCAAGTCATATTACCAATGAATTGTTGCTTAGTACTACCTTTATCGTCTTTATTTAGACTATTACCGTTTCTGATTCTAAAATCTTCGGTAAGCATTGAAGCTGCTTTATCAATTTCGCCACTTACCCATGCAGTGTTAAATGATTCTACAAGATCAATTCCAGGATGTTCTATGTAAACAGTTCCGTTTTTCTTTTTTTTCTGAGCTGAAACAGAAAAAGTGATTAATGTAATAAGTAAAAATGTAATTTTCTTCATAATATTTTTTTTAGTTGATTTAAATATAAAAAATATTCAATAACATTCTATAAAGAATGTAAATATTTATTTTTTTACTACAATGAAAGTTGCTGTAGCTCCAGTTGAAAGGTTCCACTGATTTGACGAAATCAATTGATTTGAATCATCAAAAACACGTAATTCTGCAGTATTAGGTCCTGAACTACCTTGATTTAGAGCAGTGAAATCTACTTTATTAAATCCTTTAGTCAATGGAAGTTTAAAACCAGCAAATTTTGATTCTAAAAATAAATTATAAATTATAATGCTGTCATTAACCGAAATTCTAACACGATCTCCATCAACATATTCAAAATCACGACAAAGAATATTAACATAAGTAGATCCTGTAGAGACGTCCCCTAAGTATTCTCCCTTATTGTAATTATTAGGTTTCTTTTTTTCTTCTCTGTTTAATTTTTTTAGATAAATGTCAGCTGGATTTAAAAAAGTTTCTTTTTGATTTAAAGTTTGATTTGATGAATTACGATCATCATTTTTTTTAATTGAAAAATAATTAGGGTTTTTTGATCCAATATCTAATTTTTTTAAAGATGAGGAGGATGGTGGGATTAACTCAATCTTTCTCTTAGAGTTTTCAGTTTGACAAAACCCTAAAGAAAAGCACAATAAAAATAATATTGAATGTAAAAATGTTTTTCTCATCTATTAGTAAAAAGCAAATATGATGCTATATCTACAAATTTTTCTAAAAATAAAGTTAAACTATTTAAAATATTTTTTGTGTTTAAAATATGAAGCAAAACCAAGAACAAAAACAAAAACTACTGAATAATATACGAAATTGGGAGTAATAACTTTATCTCCACTAGCGTATGAGTGTAAGCCAGTTAAATAAAAATTAACACCAAAATAAGTCATTACTATACTTGCAAATGCAATTATTGACATCAAATTGAAAGCCCATTTACCTCTTAATCCAGGAATTAAGCGCATGTGCAAAACAAAAGCATAAATCATTATACTTATTAAAGCCCAAGTTTCTTTAGGATCCCAACCCCAATATCTTCCCCAACTTTCATTTGCCCATTGTCCACCTAGAAAGTTTCCTATTGTTAACATAATTAAACCAACAGTTAAAGCTAACTCATTGATAATAGTTAATTCTTTCAAGTTCAAATCAATTTTTTTCTTATTCTTTTTGTTTGTAATAAGAATTAAAATCAAAGAAACAATTCCCAATATCATTCCTAGGGTAAATGGACCATAACTGCCAACAATAACAGAAACATGAATCATTAGCCAATAACTATCTAGAACTGGAACTAAATTTGCAATTTCAGGATCCATCCAGTTCCAATGTGCTATCATTAAAATCATTGAGGCAACAAATGAAGTTGATGCAATAGTTAAATCTGATTTTCTTCCAAAGGCTAATCCTATTCCAACAGTTGCCCAAGCAACATAAATCATTGATTCATATGCATCACTCCAAGGTGCATGACCAGAGATATACCCTCTTGCGATTAATCCTAGGGTTTGCAAAACAAATAGAATGAATATCACATACTTAGAAGCTGTAATAAAATAATTTAAAAATTTATTGTTATAGAAAATTTGAAAAATTAAAAAGACAAACATTAAGGTACCTACATACATATACCAACTAAAAAGACTTCTAAAAATATCATACTTGTTGTAAAGAATTTCTGCTTTAATTTTATCCTCACTCGGTAATATAGAAGCACCATACTTAGTTTGAAAACCGCGAATGCTTTCTAAAATACGTTTTGAGTTGGCGTAATCATTCGATTCTATATCTTTTTGAAGTGAACCTAAATAAAGTGGAAGAATATTTTTAACATACAGTGTATCTATTCCTTTGAAATCGTTGATATCTAGCTCTTTAAAAGAAACCCATTTATTATTCTCATCATCAGGTATGGGGAAAATCTTAAGAATATTTCCATCTAAAGCAGAATACATCAAATTAACCTTTCTATCGGTTTCTATAAAATCTTTTTCAAATTGATTGGGTAAAGAGGATTTATATGCTCTTTCTAAAAATTTAGCTAGTTTATAGTTTCCATTTTCATCAAAAAAATCAACAAAAGCAGCATACTTATCGTTCTTAGATCTCCCAGTAATTTTTCTTAAGCTATCATTACCTCTTTTAAGATAAATTATCGGAATATTATACCATAGCAAAGGATCTTTAGTAATGGAAAGCATCACTTGATCTGAATTTAAATTTTTGTAAGAATCAGATTTACTTACCTTTCTTAATAGCTCAGAGGAAAATGTATTTAAAGGTTTCATTCTTCCACCACTGTCTTGGATTGCTAAACTTCCGAATTCTAGCGCATGATTCTTATCAACTGGATTACTGGTAATTAGAGAATCTATTTGATAAAGGTTACTATTATTTTGATGGTTGTGAGAATTCTGAGATAAAACTGTTCCAGAAATAAGGATAAAAATAAGTGTCAAGCTTTGTTTTTTTCGTTTTACTCTTTCAAGTTGTTTAGCCAAATCCTTAAATCTAGTTTTTCCAAAAAACATAATTCCAAGAAGACCGATATAAAGTAAAAAATACCCAACATAGGTTATTAGAGTTCCATAAAAATCATGGTTTACAGAAAGTATAGTTCCTTTTTCATCTGGGTCAAAACTAGCTTGAAAGAAACGATATCCAGAATGATTTAAGATGTGATTCATGTAGATATCATAATCAAAAGTCTCTTCACCCACCACTGTAACCTTACTCATAAAACTACTGTAACTTTTCTCTGTTCCAGGATATTTTTCAGCAATAAAATCGTTTAACCTTATGTTAAAAGGAAGAGTTTTTTCCAGTGATCCAAAAGAAAGTAAAAAATCAAGACCGCCAACATTAATTTGTTTTGGGTCATTAACTATACCTTTTGCACCTAAAAGACCAATTTCTTTTGACTCATTATTTGATGTTACTTTTAAAAATAATCCATCTTGTTGAGTTTCTTCGTCTGACTTTATAATTTCAAATTGACCTTTTATAACTGC
The DNA here is from genome assembly GCA_004214185.1 of Flavobacteriales bacterium. Taxonomy (GTDB): domain Bacteria; phylum Bacteroidota; class Bacteroidia; order Flavobacteriales; family Flavobacteriaceae; genus MAG-121220-bin8. The sequence continues at coordinate 15,024 of SGZG01000017.1, forward strand.
CTCAGGGAAGACAAATTGTAAACCTGCGGTATTATACAATGACCTTAGTTGGAGAATTTGATCTTCGTTAGGGACTAAGATTCCTTGTTTTTGATCAGCCATTCGCATATAATCACCTTCAAATGGACTATTTATAATTAAGTCTGTACCAACCTGGTTTATATTTATAGCTCCTACAGTTGGTTTGTTCAGTGCAAATAGAATATTATGAATGCTGGTAACTTCTCCAAACTTTAAGAAATGTTCATGTCTATTTCCATCACCAGCTTCAACAATTTTTAAGTACTTTTCACCATCAATTGTCTCAACTATACCTTCTTTGGCATTTTCTATAAAATCTAAATACTCAATTGTGAAATCTTGCTTTCCTTTGAAATTGTAATTCCAAGAGAAATCATTATTTGTATGCTTGGAAAAAAGAAAATCATCTCTGAGCATTTTTCTAGATGTATCTCCTTCAAATTCTCCATCTATATACACTGTTAAATAAGTTTTTTCAGAGAGATAGCTATTTGAGGATGTATTTTCTCTTATAGGCATTATACCTTCATATCCAATGTATCTTGTTACTCCTGCTCCAACAATTATTAATATCCATGATATATGAAGCATAAATACTGGCCACTTATTGAATTTTAACAGGTTATACCTTTTAATATTGTAGGCAAAATTTACAACAAAGATTAGCATAATAATCTCAAACCATTTTGCATTATATATTAAAATTTTTGCAGTGTCTGTGCTGTAATAACTTTCAACAAAAGTACCAATTCCCATGGCTAGGGAAAAAACTATAAATAAAATACCTGTAAGACGAGTTGATGTTAAAAATGATATTAATTTTTTACCCATTTATTAGTAAAATTACATGATTGATTATCCTTATTTATGCTTATATATGTGTCCTCAATTTTTTCAACCATCCATTTTTGGATTTCTTTTAATTGTTTTTCTTTAAGGGCCAAATCTTTAATTTTTATATAATCTTTTGAATAATCTGCAATATGTTCATCAAATCTATTACTTACTTTTATAATCTTATATTTCTTGACTCCTCTTCGATCTTCATCAAGTAAAGGCATAGAAATTTCATTGTCTTTCAACCTTTGAGCCTGGCTATAAAGTATAGGATCCATTTTAGTAAGTTCAAATTTTGTATCTCCAGTAGTTGGGTTAATGAGGACCCCGCCGTTACTACTTGTTGCTGTTTCATCCGAGAGAGATTTTGCAGCCTCGCTGAAAGTTAACTCTCCATCAACAATTCTCTTTCTAATTAGATCAATTTCTCTTTTTGCCTCAATCAAGGCTTCATTGGTAACTTCAGGAATCAATAAAATATGTCTAGCATCAACTTCTTGACCTCTTATTTTTTCAACTTTTACTATGTGCCAACCACTTTCAGTTTTGAAAGGGTCTGAAACTTCTCCTTCTCTAAGTCGGTAAACAACATCTCTAAATTCTTTATGCATTTGAGGTCTATTTCGATTTAGGGTATACATTCCTCCTGTTGCTCTTGATCCGGGATCTTGAGAATATAAAATTGCTTTAGTTGCAAAAGAAGATCCATTAACTACTACGTCATTTTTGATAGTTTCTAATCTTCTAATGATTTTATCTTCTTCTTCCTGTGAAACTTCTGGTTCAATTACTATTTGAGCGAGTTCAAGTTCAGCACCAAAAACAGGTCTTTCATACTTTGGAATTGAATAAAAAAATTGTCTAACTTCTTCAGGTGTTATTTCAATTTCTTCAACTATTTTGTTTTGCATTTGTTCGGATAGTTGACGTACACGGTTGATTTCAAACAATTCTGATCTAAAAGATTGTTCATCGTTTTTTTTGTAGAATTCCAAAACCTTATCAATACTACCAAGTTGATTAACAAAGTAATCAATAGTTCTATCAACATAGGACGAAATTTGATTATTGTCAATTTGTAAACTATCTTGTTCAGCATGGTGAGCATACAACTTATCTTCCATTAATTTACCAAGTAAACTACACCTTGTTATATTTTGAACAGAAACACCTTGAGACTGTAAATCTATAAGTGTCTTATCAACATCTGATTCCAATATTATATAGTCACCAACTACAGCAGATACTCCATCAATTTTAATCTTTGATTGATTTACATCAAGAGAAGATTGTTGTCCATGTCCTAAGTTTAACAAAAAAGTATAAAACAGAATGCTATAGATTGTTTTCATAGATTTCAAATTCTTTTTTTTGAAGAGCATCTTCAATTATTTCTTTTTCAAATTTACTAATAAACTCCAGTTTTTTCTTATTTATTAACACTTGTTTAAGAGTTGGTTTTATAAAATCAAAAGGAGCAATATGGTTCTTATTTTTATAGTCAATTATCTTAATCAAATATAGTTCCAAAGAGTCTTGAAACTTGTAAAATAATTTATTATTTGTGATGTTCTGTTTTAACCTGTTATTAATTTCAGGAAACTTACTAAAAAAGATATCTTTATTGATCCATGTTGAATCGTTAAAATAAAATGCGTTGAATTGAAGTGAAATAGAGTCTAAAAAAATTAAATCTTTTGATTTATAACTTCTAAACCTGTTGGTAACTTCTTTTAAATTATAATTTTTGTTATTTAATATTAGATATCTAGCTTTTATTATTTCTTGATTTAATTTAAAGTTAGATTTATTTAAGTCGTAATAATCAACTATTGATCTTTCGTTGATAATTGTATCCATTGTAGATTTAACAATCTTTTCTTGATACGCATAAGAAAAAATTTCATTTTTGTAAGTATCAATTAAATCAAAAAGTTCATTTTGTTCAGATTCATCTAAATTGATAAGTGCTTTTTCAAACAGTAATTTTCTTTTTGCCCAGTTATTAATAAAATTATTAGTGAATAATATACTATCCTCAATGGATAGGTTTTCAGGAAAAACTTTTTTTAAATCTGAATTAAAAATATAATCATCATTCACTCTCGCAAGTATTTGATCTGATTTATCTTGAATCAAGTCACAACTGAAAAGAAATAGCGCGAATATTATAGTAATTTTTTTTTGCAAAATAAATTTATCTTGAATAATTAGGGGATTCTTTTGTAATCATCACATTGTGAGGATGACTTTCTTGTAAACCGGCTCCAGTAATCCTTACAAACTTTGCATTTTTTTGCAGCTCAAAAATATTTTTACAACCACAATAACCCATTCCAGATCTTATCCCGCCAACGAATTGATGAATACTCTCAACTAGATCTCCTTTGTATGGAACTCTTCCAACAACTCCTTCTGGAACCAATTTATTAGATTCGTTTATGGAACTTTGAAAATATCTATCCTTACTTCCTTTTTGCATAGCTTCAATTGATCCCATACCTCTGTATGATTTGAATTTTCTACCCTCATAAATTATAGTTTCACCAGGGGATTCTTTTGTTCCTGCCAATAATGATCCTAGCATTACACAATCAGCTCCTGCGGCGATTGCTTTGGTAATATCTCCAGTATATTTTATTCCACCATCTGCAATAACAGAAACACCTGATCCTTTGATTGCGTTTGAAACCTCAAAAATTGCTGATAACTGAGGATATCCAACTCCGGCTATAACTCTAGTAGTACAAATCGAACCAGGTCCGATTCCGACTTTTACCCCATCTGCTCCTGAATTAACTAAAAACTTTGCAGCTTCTGCTGTTGCTATATTTCCAACAATAACATCTATGTTTGGATTCGCCTTTTTAATACTTTTAAGAATATTTAAAACTCCCTTAGAATGTCCATGAGCTGTATCGATTACAATGGCATCCACTCCTGCAGCAACCAAAGCTTTAGATCTATCTATTGAGTCAGAAGAAACACCAACGGCAGCTGCTACTTTTAACCTACCATAAGCATCTTTGTTGGATATTGGTTTAAGAGATAATTTTTGAATGTCTCTAAAGGTTATCAAACCTGATAACATATTATTTTTGTCAACAACTGGAAGTTTTTCTATTTTGTGTTTTTGAAGAATACTCTCAGCATCTTCCATAGTTACTCCAACTTTTGCTGTAATTAAATTTGTACTGGTCATAACCTCAGACAATTTCTTTTTATTGTCGTGTTCAAATCTTAAGTCTCGGTTGGTTACAATTCCTATTAAAATATTATTTTTATCAACAACTGGAATTCCTCCAATACTGTATTCCCTCATGCAATTTTTGGCTTCTGCAACTAAAGAGTTTTCGTTTAAAGTTACCGGATCTAAAATCATTCCAGACTCAGATCTTTTAACTTTTTTAACCTTTTCCGATTGTTCAAGAATAGACATACTTTTGTGAAGTACTCCTAGACCTCCCTCCTGAGCCATGGCAATAGCCATTTTACTTTCAGTTACAGTATCCATCGCAGCAGAAACAATAGGAATGTTTAAATTGATATTTCTTGAAAATTTAGATTTAATTTCCACTTCGTTGGGAAGATGTTCAGAATATGATGGAATCAATAAGACATCATCATAAGTTAAACCTAAACCAGAAAATTTTTTATTGGGAAGCTTCATAGCAATTAACTTTAAAATTAATTGCATGCAAATATAGCAAATTAAAAGGGTTTAGCTAATAGATAGAGCTTATATTATTAAACAATGAATTTAGTTGTTGTGAAATAATTTTAAAGCATGATTATAACATGTTTCAAAATTTAGGGGGTCAATATTTATTTTTTGACCAATTGTATTAAAGTATGAAAGTAGTTTTTCAGTTGGAATATTTCCTGTAAGTTCGTCTTTTGCCATTGGACACCCACCAAAACCCAGGATTGCTCCATCAAATCTTTTACATCCAGACTCGTATGCTGAATTTATTTTATTAAACCAATGATTTGGTAATGTATGAAAATGTGCACCAAACTCAATATTATTGTATTTTGGTATTAAACTTGAATAAATTTTTTTTATATCATTTGTTTTTGCTTGTCCAGTTGTATCAGAAATTGATATAACTTTAATTTCAATTTGATGAAGTATATCTATCCACTTTTCAACAATTTCATAATTCCAAGGTTCCCCATATGGATTTCCAAACCCCATAGATAAATAAATAACAAGTTCTTTGTGGTTCTTCATGCACAAGGATTTTATTTTTTTCAATTCTAAAATGGATTCACTTATGCTTTTATTTGTATTTCTCATTTGAAAAGTCTCTGAAATAGAAAATGGGTAACCCAAAAAAGAAATTGAGGGATATTTACATGCATCTAAAGCACCTCTCTCATTAGCAACTATTGCCAATAGTTTTGAACTAGTAGAAGACAAATCTATATTTTCAATGATAAATTGGGTATCCTTCATTTGTGGAATAGATCTTGGTGAAACAAAACTTCCAAAATCTACTATATCAAAACCTACTGACAATACAGATTGAATGTATGATAATTTATCCTTTGAAGGAATCCATTTCTTAATTCCTTGCATAGCATCTCTTGGACATTCAATAATTTTTATCTGAGACATACTATAAAATTAAGTTTTATTATCTAACTATCCAGTATATTACGAATACATAAACTATTACCTCAATTACAAAAAGATATTTGTTATAGTAGCTATTGCTTTTTGTAAATGAATTTAGTTTTGAACCAAAAACTGAAACTAATAGAAAAACAATTGATGCCTGAAGCCAAAATATAAGACCAAGGATTAAAAATTGAACCTGATTACTTAACTCACTGTGAAATAAAAATCCAGGAAAAAAAGCAATAAAAAACAATCCAACCTTGGGGTTTAAAAGATTCATTATTAAGCCTCTTTTGAAATAATTTATGTTGTGAAGATCTTTTTTTGTTTCATAATCAGTTTTTCTATTTTGAATTACTTTAATAATTAAATAAATAAAATAGAAAACCCCAATAATTTTGATTGAATTTAAAATATACTCGCTTTCAGAGATTATAATCGATAAACCAAATGCAATCAGAAAAGTATGAATAACAAGTCCAGAAGTTAGACCCAAGGATGTTAATATAGCAGCTTTCTTTCCTTGGACTATACTTTTAGAAATAACATATAAAATATCAGGACCCGGAGATATAGTAAGGCTTAATGAAGCTAAAGTAAAAGTTAATAAAGTTTCGATATCCATCAAATAAATTATTGATATATAAAGGTAATTTAAGTATTATAAATTATTTTTGCACAAAAAAATCAATGACTCACATTCAGGAACTTGAAAATAACCTTTCTTCAACAAGAAATAAACTTATTAATCATAAGCTATATTCCAATCTAGATTCTAGTGATAAACTTATAAAGTTTATGGAAAATCATGTTTTTGCAGTTTGGGATTTCATGTCACTAATTAAAGCTTTACAAAAAAACTTAACATGTGTTGAATTACCATGGGTTCCAAATAAAAATAATTTAGCTGGTAGATTAGTTAACGAAATTGTTTTAGCAGAAGAAAGTGACATTGATTTAAACGGAAATCCAAAAAGTCATTTTGAATTGTATCTTGATTCAATGAATCAAATTGGAGCTAAAACTGATTTAATTAATTCTTTTATCAATAAAATAAGAGAAAATAATTCTTATGAAAAATCTGTTAATGAAACAGATCTTAACAGTACAGTCAAAGATTTTATGAACTTTACCTTTGATATCATAAATAGTGATAAAAATCATGTGATAGCTAGCGTGTTTACTTTTGGAAGGGAAGATTTGATTCCAGACATGTTTATTGAAATTGTCAAAAAACTTTCTAAATCCAATAAAATTAAAGCTGATAATTTAATATACTATCTTGAACGTCATATTGAGGTTGATGCCGACGAACATGGTCCAATGGCGCTAAAAATGATTGGAGAATTATGTGGAAATGATGAAGATAAATGGAAAGAAGCCACAACCGCATCTAAATTAGCTCTTGAAATGAGAATAAAACTTTGGGATTACATAAACAACTTAATTTCTTAATTTCTATTTTTCAACTGATCCTCCCCTTTAATCATTTTTGAGTTATGATCTTCAATTAACTTTAAAATCTCTTTAACTTTTTCTTTATTTTGATTCGAAATATTAAATTGTTCTGAGGGATCGATATTAAGATTAAATAAAAGAGGAGGGTTGTGTTCTACTGGCTGTTTATACCAATCTGTTGTTTTTAAATGTAACTTATAATCACCTAATCTAACAGCAAACAGTTCATCTCCTTTGTAAAAAAACATTTCATTTCTGACACTTTCCTTACCTTCAAATAAAGTTTTTGATAAATCATATCCATCTAAAACCAAATTCTCTTCATAGTTAACTTCAGTCAAGCTTAAAAAAGTTGAAAATATGTCAAGTGTTGATCCTATACCGTTAATAATTCCTGGTTTAATATTAGAACCCCAAAATATTGCTGGCACCCTTACTCCTCCATCCCATGTTGTTCCTTTTCCATTTCTTAAAAGACCAGATGAACCTGAATGATTTTTATATACTAGCCAAGGACCATTATCGGATGTAAAAAGTACAATTGTATTTTTATCTAATTTTAAATTTTTTAATTCTTCAAGAATTAAACCCATTCCAAAATCAATTTCTTCAATAACATCACCATACAGACCTCTTTTACTTTTTCCTAAAAATTTTTCAGAGGCATATAAGGGAATGTGAGGTAAATTATGAGATAACAAAATAAAAAAATTGTCCTCTTTATAATCATTTATTAATTGTATGGTTTTATCAACATATCTTGATGTGATTGTTGTTTGATCAACCGGTCTTTCAATAATATCAAAATTTTCAATTAGAGGTACATTATAACTTTTTGAATCAAGTTTTTTTCTTTCGTATTCAGACCAATAATTATTGTTATTTATTTTATCCATATCATTTGAATATGGAATTCCATAATAATAATCAAAACCATGATTATTTGGTAAATAATCTTTAAGATGACCAAGGTGCCATTTTCCAACTATAGCTGTTTTATAATTTATTTCTTTTAATTTTTCTGCAATCGTAGATTCAGAGCTGGGAAGTCCATTTAAAGAATTTGGGAATAAGACAGGACTTATTGAACTTGCCATTCCACTTCTAACAGGATATCTTCCAGTTAAAAGTGCTGCTCTGCTAGGTGTACATACAGATGCAGCTGAATAAAACTGAGTCCATTTTTGACCCTCAAAGGCCATTTTGTCCAAATTAGGTGTAGAAATTGTTGGATTTCCATATACTCCCAAATCTCCATATCCCATATCATCAACAAAGACAATTATAAAATTTAGTTTATTGGTATTTTGTGTTCCGTACAAGGATGCATAATGAAAAATTAAAACAAAAAGAAAAAAAAACTTATGGTACATAATAATTTATCATAATCTAATTTACAATATTTATAGAGTGTTAATTAGTAATTTTTTTTAACTTGTCGCACCTAAAAAAACAAAACTATGATTAAAAAGACTTTTTTATTATTTATTTTTTCAATTGTTTTTATAAACTTCTCATATGCTTGGCAAACTTCTAAGGCTAAAAGATTTGCAAAAACCATAACTGAAAAAGAATTAAGTGAACACCTGTACATATATGCTTCTGATGAATTTGAAGGTAGAGATACAGGTGAGCCCGGACAAAAAAAAGCAGTAGAATACATTAGAAATTATTACAAATCAATTGGAGTTAAACCTGGAGACCTTGAGGGAGATTACTTTCAAGAAATGACTCTCACTATGAGAGGAAGACGTGGTCAGGAGCCAAAAAAAGTTGAAACTGAAAACGTTGTAGCAATTATTGAGGGTTCTGAAAAACCAGATGAGTATGTTGTAATTACTGCTCACTTAGATCATGTTGGTATAACAGATGGAGAAATTTACAATGGTGCAGACGATGATGGCTCAGGTACGGTAGCATTATTAGAAATTGCAGAGGCCTTTAAAAAAGCTGCTGATAAAGGAAAAGGTCCAAAAAGATCAGTTGTTTTTTTACACGTAACAGGTGAGGAAAAAGGATTGCTTGGTTCAGCCTACTATGCAGACAACCCAATTTATCCATTAGAAAATACAGTTGTTAATTTAAATGTCGATATGATTGGAAGAATTGATCCATCTAGAAGAGAAAAAAATAGGGATTATATATATTTAATTGGATCTGATCATGATAGTGTAGATCTTCACAATTTATCTGAACAAACCAATGCTGAATCAGTTAATATCACACTTGATTACAGATTCAATGATAAAAATGACCCAAATAGATTTTATTACAGAAGTGATCATTACAACTTTGCAAAAAACGGTATTCCTATCATTTTTTATTTTACTGGCACACATGAAGATTATCATCAACCCTCTGACACACCTGATAAAATTGAATATGATTTATTAGAACTGAGGACTAAACTAATATTTTATACTGCTTGGAATATAGCTAACAGAGATAAAAGACTAGTGGTTGATCCAAAACCTGAAAAAGTTACTTTCACCATCCCTGAGGAAGATCTTAAAAAATTTCACGGAACCTACGCTTCAGACTTAATGCCTCTTAAATTTGAGGTTTACACCAAAGATGGAAATTTGGCTTTAAATCCTGTTGGTATGGACCAAGAACTTGTTCTTGAAGCAACATCAAAAAACACTTTTAAACAAGAAATTGCGGGAATGGAGGTTTCATTCGAAGAAGGTAGCATGAAACTAAAAATACAGGGAAGAGAAATTAGCTTTAAAATCGTTACTTCTGAAGAAGAATAAAAAAATTATAATATTGATAAAACGCCCTTTTTGGGCGTTTTTTTTTTATGAAAAAATGTGATTTAAGATTCCTGCAAGTGTTGACCCTGCTTTAAATAATTTATTTTTTATAAATGGAATTTTTTGATTGATGTAATCCTTATCAATATTGTCAATATTCTCAATTTCGGCATATAATTTTTTAACATCCTGATGGGTTTCAAAAACCCAATCATTTGGATTTAGTGAAAAACTAACATCATCCTTCAACATAAGTTCATCTGATAATTGCAAATAGTTCATATTTAAATATTCAATAATGTGAATATCCCAAATAATATGAAAATTTGTCTGTTTACCTAGAAAAGTAAGTTTAATATCGTTACCTCCTCTATCTTCATACCTTCCAGTGTGAAGTGGCTGATGGATGTCTCCAACTAAATGAATTAAAAATTTTAAATAAAAAGATTTTTCTTTTTGTTCAGAATTAGGGTCTTTTAAAATCTCTATACACTTCTTCAAAGCAAAAACTATATCTCCTTGAGGATTTTTTTTTGAAATATCATATTCACTGTCAAGTGGCATGTTAACATAATGCCAAGGACTATACTTTTTATAGTTTGGATCTGATTTTATTTCATCAGCCCAAGTACTTGCTGTTGACATTGATTCACCATTCAACAAATTATTAACAATATTTTTTACCTCAGGATTTAATTTACGTTCTGCAATTTCGCCTACTACCTTGTGCCCTATTTTTCCCCAAACCAAATCTGAATTAAGTTCATTAAAAGATGTAAATACTAATAAGCATAGTAAAATTATAACTCTATTCATTTTTTAAAATTTTTTCTTTGTTTGTAAAATGTATAGCCAAATTTTAAAAAAACTAGAATCAAAAAAATAAAGGCTATTTTATGAAAAATTTCTGGCTCTGCCCCAACAAATTCCCCATTAATTCTTGCAACATAGGTCATGAGCATTACAATACCAACATAATAGAAGTATATCAGATGATATATTTGATTTGTTATTTTTTCAATTATAAATGGATAAATTATAATCATTAAATAAGCTAAAGCACCACCTGTAACCTTGACAGGTATAATAGGTAAATCATTTAAATAAACAGATAACACCAAAAAACCAAAATGAATAACGTGCAAAACACCAAATATTAAAACCAAATCTTTGACTCTTCTAAGGTTATCTTTAATTAAGAAAGCTCTGTAAAATTTATAAAAACAATACAAATAGATTATTAGAGACAATCTCCCAGAATAACGAGCTGAATATCTAAAAACTTCTGCTAATTCTTGTTTAGAATAAAAAAATATTAAAAAAATTATAGTTTCAAATAAGATTCCTGCTAACAGTAACTGTCGATAAGAAAAATTATTAATCATACCTTATAAAACTAATGAAAAATATAATGTATAATTAAAAGACTAAATAACAAGAACCATCCTAATATCAAATTACCTTTTGATGAAACAAAAAACAACTTAAAAACATTTTTAATTTTCTTAATATTTATTGTAAAAGCTATAACCAAACCAGTAATAATAACCCAAAAGGCTCTTAAAAAATAATTCATTTCAGGAAACACCAATTGTAAAGTAATGTTCAATGGAACTGTAATTAAAAAAGCAGTTAATATTGAATTTTTAGAGGGTTTTATAAGTAAAATAGCGCTGCAAATCAATACTACTATTCCACAATTAATATAATACCTTAAATTATTGAGTGTATGTGTAAATGCTGAATCTGGATCGTCAAACTTTAAATACAATAAAATCATAGACATAATTAATGCAGTAAAAAAACTAAAAATAATTGCTTTTCTTCCAGATTTAATTTTTTGAAAATCTGTTGCCTTCTTGTTTATATATTTAGAATAAATGTCTACTGACCAAAGAGTTGCAAGTGAATTAAAGGTAGAATCTACAGTACTCATTAGTGAAGCAAACAAACCACACAATACTATTCCTTTTAATCCTATTGGTAAATACGTTTTAACTAGGTATGGAAAAGCCAAATCCGGTTCTGAAAAACTATCACCTAAAATTCCATATAAGGCAATACCTGGAATAACAATAATAATTGCCATAATGTACTTTATTAACCCTCCAATCATTAGTCCAGATTGAGCATGTGATACACTTTTTGCTGCTAGAGCTCTTTGCATGACCGTTTGATTTGCGCACCAATAATTGATGTTTAGAAAAAATAAACCCAATAAATGAGTCCAAGGTAAAGTTGGATGATCACTTGAAAGATGAAGATGCATTTTTTCTGGTGTTTTTACATAAAGCTGATCCCATCCGCCAAGTTCATTAACTGCAATAGCACAAACAATAATACCTCCAATTAGTAATATAGAAAATTGAATTATATCTGTTTTAACAACAGCATTTAAACCACCTAAGTATGTATATATAGCAGAAAAAAATCCTAGAATTACAATTAAAATAGCTATTCTATAGATTCTGTTTTCATGCAAAAAAGAAAGTTGTTCTCCAAAAACCATTTCTGCAGCATAGGCTCCCCAAAAAAGAGCTGCTCCTAGTGTGACTGTTGAAAACAGAGCAATATTGCTAAGCGAATAAAAAAGTGCAATTTTTTCACCTAATTTTAGTTTTATAAACTCAGTGATAGTTGTGATTTTTTCTTTTAGAAAAATTGGAACAAAAATAAATGTTGCAATTAAAAT
>SGZG01000018.1 GCA_004214185.1 Flavobacteriales bacterium
TGTTTATGATAATGACGTAGATTTTAAAAATCACATAAAGACCGCCATAGGTAATCAATCCTTTGCAAAAAACGAGGGTGCAATTATTGAAGCATCAATACAAATGAACTCTACTTTAGTTTTATTTGGAATTTTTGGATTCATTGCTTGTTTTGCGTTTTCTTTAGGCCCCATAATGTGGGTTATGCTGTCAGAACTTTTTCCAAATAGGTTTAGAGGTTTAGCAATTGGGGTAATTGGTTTTGTAAATTCATTTACAAGTTGGACGATTCAACAAGTTTTTCCATGGGAACTTTCAAACTTTGGAAGCGCTCTAACATTTTTTATATATGGAATATTGGCTTTATTTGGAGTACTAATTTTTGTTAAGTTACTCCCTGAAACTAAAGGTAAATCACTTGAAGAAATTGAAATAGAATTTGTTAAAAGTTAATTATATGAAGAAAAATAATTTTTTTATTGCATTATTTATTGTGGCTATTGTAGCGGCAAGTTTTTTTGAATTTAATTATAATAAATCTCAAGAAAAAATTTGGATCACTGATTTTTATGATGATTTTCATTCATTTAATTCAGATAACTGGCAAGATCAAAGAATTTGGGTCAATAATGAATCCCAGTGTTATGTTCCTGATGGGAATTATGGTACCAGAGAGGTTAGTAACGGAACGTTAAAGCTCAAAGTTGTAAATATTGGCTCTGATTATGACTGTGATAATTTAGATAAGTTTGGTGTCAAACATCCTAATACTAAATATGTAGCTGGGAGAATAGCTTCAAAAAACAAACAAGAGTTTATTAAAGGTAAGTGGACTGCAAGATTGAGGGTTGTTGGAGGTAGTCAAAAAAGTATGTTTCCTGCTTGGTGGATTTTGGGAGCTCAAAACAATGAATCTCCAGTTCAAGAGGAAGATGAAGATGTGTGTTGGCCAATGACGGGTTCTGGTGAAATTGATATTTTTGAGCATCATGGTGATTACGATCCAGATCATTTTACAACTGGGGCTATCAAAAACTTAGGCGAATGTGATAAAGGAGATTGGTGGAGTTACAGAACTGGAGTTGATGTAACATTAAGTGAATTTCATGATTATTCAGTAGAGTGGGAAAAAAGTGATCTCGTCTATAGACTGGATGGAAAAGAAGTTCATAGAAATGTTGGTTTAGGAGATAATTATCCCGAACCAATGTTTGCTATTCTAAATTTTGCCAAAATTACTGAGAATTATATGGAAGGTGAATGGACCATGGAAGTTGATTGGGTTAAACATGAATATAGAAATAACTAAACATGCTCAGTATTTTGATTAAAAATAAATCTAGAATATTTCACCTAACTCTTTTTGTAATATCATTTTTAGTTTTTTTTCAGATAGATTCTTACAAAGATTTCTTACTAGCCAATTTATTGATTCAAGCACTTATTTTTTTATTAATAGCTTGCATTCCAGCTCATTTAACACAAAGAATGTCATACGTTGACATAGCATGGCCTTTTGGATTAGTTTCAATCGGGCTCCTATCTTTTTTTTATGGGGAAGGCCATATAACAAGAAAGATTATTATTTCCTTAATCTATATAATTGCTGGTTTAAGAATGGGTGTGGGAGCTTTAATTTTACTAAAAAAAGGGTACTTAAATAAAGAATTACCTAGGTATCAATATCAAAGAATTAGATGGAAAAAAGCAGGGTTTTCTAGCGATATGATTTCAATTCAATATGAAATTCTTCTTCAATGCTTTGCCAATTCAACTTTTTTGTTGTTACCAGCACTCTTAATTTCTAATAATAACCTAGAGAGTATATCTAATTTAGAAATTTTTGGATGTATTTTGTGGATTGTTTTTTTTGTATTAGAGCATATTTCTGATTTACAAAAACAACGTTTTTTAATCAGATCAAAAAAACTGAAATTAAAAAATCAAGTATGTAATGTAGGCTTGTGGAAATATACAAGACATCCAAATTACTTTTCTGAATGGATGTTATGGAATTCATTAATAATTTTAAGCATACCCTCAATTAATTTTAATGATTTTGAAAATATTACATTGATTGGTATTGTTACATCGCTATTTTATATCTCTTATTTAATGTATCAAACCTTGGTATTTCTAACAGGTGCAGTTCCCTCTGAATATTATTCTGAACAAAAAAGACCTAATTATAAAAAATACAAAGAATCTACCTCACAATTTTTTCCAAAAATATTTTAATGGATATTAAAACAATTCTTCTTATAGTTTTATTTTTATGGGGAGTGCCTAGCACATATTTCAGAAGCAAATTCAGAAAAATAGTTTATCAAACTGACGATTGGAAAATAAATATTAAACCAGTATTTTTAAAAGAGCTTAAAGCTTTATTTGTAAACTTATATCCAGAAAATAAAGATTATATTTCTTCCAGAAAATTTTATAGAATTTATTTAATTATTTATTTGGCACTCTTTATTGCATATTATTTATCTTAAAAAGAAATGGAAATTTTAATCATCTCTGTTGTAGCATTTTTTGCTGCTATTTTAACTTTTTTTTCAGGTTTTGGTTTAGGAACAATTCTAACACCTGTTATGATGATTTTTTTTCCAGTTGAAATTGCTGTTGCATTTACAGGAATTGTTCATTTCTCAAACAATATTTTCAAATTATTCATAATTGGATTTAATGCTAACAAGAGAGTTATTATAAAATTTGGTATTCCTGCAATTTTAGCAGCATTTTTAGGGTCATACATATTGGTAAATCTTGATACTGAATATATCATCTACTCAATTAGTTTATTTGGTGAAAATCGATCTATTACATTTGTTAAATTTCTCGTTTCAATTCTTTTAATAGTTTTCTCAATAATAGATTTAGTGCCCTCTTTTAAAAAGTTAAAGTTTGGTCAACACATACTTCCATTAGGTGGATTTTTAAGTGGTTTTTTTGGTGGACTAACAGGAAACCAAGGGGCTTTAAGAAGTGCCTTTTTGATAAAGCTTAAACTTGAGAAACATGTTTTTGTAGGTTCAACTGCTGTTATTTCATTTTTTGTTGATTTTACTAGACTGGGAGTCTATTCAACCAGTATGATTAACATTGACTATGAACAATATTATGTTTTAGGACTTTTTGCGATATTTTCTGCAATTCTAGGTGCTTTTGTTGGGAATAAATTACTTAAAAAAATAACTCTTGAATTTATACAAATTCTTGTAGCTATATTGATATTAATTTTATCCTTATGCTTTCTTTTAGGAATTCTTTAGTCGTTTATATTTACAACTTGGACTTCTCCATATTTAGAAGCAAAAGGTTTAATTAGTTCTGCCTTACCAACAAAAACATAAAGAAGATTTTCTTTGGGGAAATAATTTTTTACGATTTTATTGGTTGAATTAATATCAATATCATTCACTTTTTGACTGAATTCATTTATATAATTTAAGCTTATATTATAAACAAATGAATCTGTAAAAAATCTAGCAATACTTGAATTTGTCTCATACCTTGGTGGAAATTGTCCTTTAACATAGTTCTTAGATGATTCCAGTAGAGCTTCATCAATTTCATTATTAAACAATTTATTATATGTTTTTAATGCAAGATCAATTGTTCTTTCAGAATTTTGATTAGCAGTGAAAGTACTAATAGAAAAAGATCCTCCATTTTTATATGAAGAAAAGCCACTTCTTGCCCCATATGTTAGGCCTGAATTTACCCTAAGCTCGTCATTCAACCATGAAGTAAACCTACCTCCTAAAATAGTATTTATTACTTGAATAGAGATTAAGTCCTCAGTATTTCTAGGGACTCCTAAACCTCCAATTAACATAGTGGTTTCTCTTGCATTCTCTTTATTTACAATTAGCACTTTGGAAGATTCAAGAGGGCTAATTTTGGGAGCTTCAAATTCAATATCTTTACCTTTTTTCCAGTCTTTAAAATTTTTATTTAAAAGCTTTTTTATTTTCTTTTTTTCAAAGTCGCCAACAATTGCAATAGCTGATCCATTTGGGATAAAATGTTTTTTATGAAATTGCTTTAAATCTTTAGTCTTTATAGAATTTAAACTTTCTTTATCACCTGATGCAGGATTTCCATATGGATGATTTTTAAATAAATTTTTATTAAAGTAATTACCAATGACAGCTCTCGGGCTTTCTTTTGATTGTTCAATCCCAATGGACACCCTTTGAATAAGCTTATTTACTTCTTCTTCTTCAAAAATTGGATTTAATATAATGTCTTTGAGTATTGGTAAAACTGTTTCTAAATCTTTAGAAACAAAGTTCGATGATATTATGGAAGACTCCATTCCAGAAGCAGTACTAAGGCTAGCACCAATATAATCAAGAGTTTCTTCTATTTCAGATTTTGTATAATTTTTTGAACCGGCGGAAATAGAATTAGCAACAATGTTTGATAGACCATTTTTGCCCTTTTGATCATATTTATAACCAGCAGGTACAACTGCTCTAAAATGTATTAATGGAACTTCGTCTTGTTGAACAAGATAAATTTGTAATCCATTTTTTAATGTCATTAATTCATGGTTAGGCAATTTAAAATTTTCTTGAGAATAAGCTCCAATAAAGAACATTAATGTGAGGGATAATGAAAAATATAATTTATTCATAATATAATTTTTATAAGAGTTATTTTGTTGGGGGAATTAAAAAGCCAACAGTTCGGTTATCTTTAATAAAATATTTTTTAGCAACTCTTTTTATATCGTTATTAGTTACATTTTGATATTCTTCAGGTGCTGAAAACATTTTTTTATAATCGCCAAAATACATTTCGTAAGTTCCAATTGTATTACTTTTCCCATTTATTGTTTCTAAAGTGTTGTATAGACCAACTAACTTTTGATTTTTTACTTTTTGTAATTCATTTTCACTAACACCATTTTTAGCAATATCATCTATAATATTTTGAATCATTATTTCAAGTTCTTCAGGTTCAGTTTCTGGTGTAGTAACTGAATAGATGTAAAACAAATTAGGATCAATACTTTCAGGATAATACGAAAATGCTGAGGTTGCTTTCTGATTTTGATCAATTAGTGTACTGTAAAAGCGACTAGATTTTCCATCACTCAATATTGAACTTAACAAATCCAAAGCATAATAGTCTTCATGTTTTGATTCGGGGACATGATATGCTAACATTATATTTGGTGTTGAAACTTGTTTTTTTACTACAATTATTTTTTCACCATTTTGCTTAGGTTCAACTGTATGAATTTTTCTAGGCGAGATTTTATTAACCAAGGGCCCAAAATATTTGAGAGCTAATTTTTTTACATTTTCAAATTTTACTGCTCCACTTATTACAACTGTTGCGTTGTTTGGGGAATAATACGTGTCAAAATACATTTGTAAATCATCAATACTCCAATTTTTGATATCTGATTCATATCCTATTACTGACCATCTGTATGGGTGTGCCATAAAAGCTACAGACTTAACTTGTTCACTTAAATTTCTAAAATTACTGTTTTCAAGCCCCGTGCTTCTTTCACTTAAAACTACCCCTCTTTCACTTTCAACCATTTTGGGGTCAATTTTTAGCTTTCCTATTCTATCAGACTCAAGATCAAAAATAGTTTCCATTGAACTTACAGGAAACCAGTTAGTGTAAACAGTTAAATTTTCAGTTGTATAGGCATTATTGCTTCCCCCAACAGATTCCATAGTTTTATCAAACATTTTGGGCCCGTATTTTTCTGAACCATTAAACATCATGTGTTCAAAAAAATGTGATAGCCCAGTAATACCGGGATATTCATTTCTGCTTCCAACCTTCCAAAACAGATACATATTAGCATTGGGAATACTAAAATCTTCTAAAACTAGAATCTTCATTCCATTGTCTAATTTAAATTCTTTAATATCCTCAACCTTGGATTGAGAAAAAGAAATATTAATAGATATCAAAAAAATAAATGTTGTAAAAATGGTCTTTTTCATATTCATTTGAGTTTTATTTAAAAGTAATTAAATTTTTAGTTTTTATATGCTTCATTGTTCTTTTCCAATAATTAAAAAAAGATTTGTCATTAACCTCGGAATTAAAAATCCAATCTCTAGGATCTTCAACTCCTTCATAATCATTTAGAGGATGTTCTTTGTAAATAAAATTTTGGAGATTATATTTCTGTTTTAGTTCTTTAAATGAACCTGTAAAAATTTGAATATTTTTTATATTCTTTGATAATTCAATTGCAAAATCAATACATTTTTTTGAAACGGGATATTTTTTGAATGTTTCAGGTTCAAACAATAAAATTCTGTTGTAATTTTTTTCATTTCTCCATTTTGGATCCAAATTATAATAGTTATATATCAAAGTAGGAAAATTATTGTCAATAATTAAGTCGTCTGATTTTGGCAAATCTGTTTTTAAATTTAAATCAACGGTTTCTTTTAATTGCTCAGGAATTTCTAAATTCTCAAATTCAGAATAGTTGACGTCAAGAAAAGTATTTTTTTGTTTAGTATAACAATACTTATTTATATTTTCTTGGTTTGCAAAGTATTTTTTGTTACTGTTAGATCCGGAGACCCATTGCCAACTTAAAGCGTTGCTACCCCAATCTCCATCAAGTAAATTATAATACATCCATTTTGCAGGAATTAGCCAATGACTGCCTGCTATATTACAGGCAATTGATGCCAAATACATTCTGCAGTGATTATGCATGTATCCAGTTTCATAAAGCTCTTCAATACTTTCATCTATTGCGTTTATTCCACAATTATTTTCGTATATATTTTTTGGAATCGATTTGTTGTACACTCTTTCTTGTAATCTTTTAAGATCCTTATCAATTCTATTATTTTTTTCTTTCCAAATCAGCTGCCAATAGTCTCTCCAACACAATTCTTGAACAAATTTTTCCATTTTATAAAAAGGAATATTTTTTTGCAAGATTTTTTCAAAAACATCTTTAGTTGAAATTACGCCTCTAGAAATATAAGGAGAAAGTTTGGTGACCGAACCATCAATGAAGTTTCTGTTTTTTGAGTATAAGACCGGATCAGCTTCATTTATTTTATTTAATATTTCAAAAAAATTTGTTTCCATAAACAAGATTAAAAATTAACTTAAATTATTTGCATATTCGTTCTGCCTAATCTAATTTTATTCTAAATATTAAGCTTCATAACTACAAATACAAATAACATGCAAAACAGTCCAAATTCATCAGGCAAATGCCCCTTTATGCACGGGTCAACAACTACTCAAGAAAATTCTCCAACAAAATGGTGGCCAAAATCACTCAATCTTGATATTTTACATCAACACGATTTAAAGACTAACCCATATGGAAAAGATTTTGATTACAAAGAAAATGTCAAAACGTTAGATTATCAAGCATTAGAGAAGGATATGCTCGAATTAATGACAACTCCACAAGATTGGTGGCCAGCAGACTGGGGACATTATGGAGGTCTAATGATAAGAATGGCATGGCATGCAGCAGGAACTTACAGAACTGGTGATGGAAGAGGGGGAGCTGGAACTGGAAATTTAAGATTTGCTCCATTAAATTCTTGGCCAGATAATGGAAATTTAGATAAAGCAAGACGTTTATTATGGCCAATAAAAAAGAAATATGGAAATAAAATTAGTTGGGCTGACTTGTTCATATTAGCAGGCAACATTGCATACGAAAGTATGGGTCTTAAAATGTTTGGTTTTTCATATGGAAGAGCTGACATTTGGCACCCTGAGAAAGATATATATTGGGGATCTGAAAATGAATTTTTAGCTCCTAGTGAAGAAAGATATTCTAATCTTGAAGATGCAACTACCCTTGAGAACCCTCTTGGTGCAACTCACATGGGATTAATATACGTCAATCCTGAAGGTGTGAATGGGAAACCAGATCCACTTAAAACAGCTAAACATGTTAGAGAAACTTTTGCTAGAATGGCTATGAATGATGAAGAAACTGTTGCATTAACTGCAGGAGGTCATACTGTTGGTAAAGCCCATGGAAATGGTGATGCAAGTGCACTAGGCCCTGAACCTGAAGGAGCTAATATTGAAAATCAGGGTTTTGGATGGATAAATCCTAAAGGAAATGGTAATGGTATAGATACTGTAACTAGTGGGCTTGAAGGAGCATGGACAACACATCCTACAAAATGGGATAACGGATATTTTGATATGCTTTTCAATCATGAGTGGGAATTAAGAAAAAGCCCAGCTGGAGCTTGGCAATGGGAACCTGTCAGTATTGAAGAAGATAAGAAACCAATTGATGCAAACAATCCAAAACTTAGGCAAAACCCTATAATGACTGATGCAGATATGGCGATGAAAGTTGATCCTATATATAGAGAAATATCTTTAAAATTTAAGGATGACCAAGATTATTTTTCAGAAACATTTGCACGAGCATGGTTTAAATTGACTCATAGAGATATGGGTTCAAAAAGTAGATATATTGGACCAAACTTTCCCTCAGAAGAATTAATTTGGCAAGATCCAATTCCACATGGCAAATCAGATTACAATATTGACCAAGTTAAAGATTCAATTACAGCATCAGGTCTTTCAATTTCAGATAGAATCACAATAGCTTGGGATAGTGCTAGAACTTTTAGAGGATCAGATCTTAGAGGGGGAGCAAATGGAGCTAGAATTAGTTTATCTCCTCAAAATAGTTGGGAAGGGAATGAACCTGAACGTTTAGCTTGTACTTTAAGTGTTTTAAAACCAATTTCATCACAACATGGAATAAGTTTGGCTGATACTATTGTTTTAGCAGGAAATACTGCTGTTGAGGAAGCTGCAAAAGCTGCAGGATTTGACGTTACTGTTCCGTTTGACGCTGGTAGAGGAGATGCATCTCAAGACATGACAGATGAGAACTCATTTAGTAATTTAGAGCCTCATGCTGATGGATATAGAAACTGGATCAAAAAGGAATATGCTGATAAAGCTGAAGAAATGATGTTAGACAAGACACAATTACTCGGATTGACAGCCCCTGAAATGACTGTTTTAGTTGGAGGAATGAGAGTCTTAAATTCTAATTATGGATCTACATCTACAGGAGTTTTTACTGACCGGCCTGGAGTTTTATCCAACGACTTTTTTGTCAATTTATTGGATATGGGCAATAAATGGAGTGTAGCAGGAACTAATAGCTATGAAATTATCGATAGAAAGTCTGGTGCTGTTAAATGGACAGCATCCTCAGTTGATTTAATTTTTGGTTCTAATTCGATTCTTAGATCTTACTCTGAAGTCTACGCTCAGGACGATAACAAAGAAAAGTTTGTTAATGACTTCATCTCAGCATGGAACAAAGTTATGAACGCAGATATTATCTAACTTTTATTTTCTTGAATTTAGTTTAGCAAGAAGATGTAATATTTCTATGTAGAGCCATATAAGGGTTACTAAAAGTCCAAAAGCTCCATACCATTCCATGTACTTAGGTGCGCCTTTTTCTGCTCCTTCTTCAATGAAATCAAAATCTAAAACAAGATTTAATGAAGCAATTATTACAACAAATAAACTGAATCCTATACTTAACATAGACGCATTAGTTGGACTTAGAAATGAAAAACTAATTCCAAAAAAACTAGCTATTATAGTAAAAACATAGAATAAGAAAATACCTCCAGTAGCTGCTACAACTCCAAGCTTAAAATTTTCTGTTGCCTTTATAAGACCAGATTTGTAAGCGAACAAAAGAGAAAGTAATATTGATACAGTTAATATTATCGCGTTAAAAACGATTCCTTCATACATCTGTCCGTACATATATGAAATAGACCCTAAAAATAAACCCTCAAGCATTGCATAAAGAGGGGCGGTTATTGGTGCCCATTGTTTTTTAAATACCGTAGCAATAGCAACAGCAAATCCTCCAAACCCACCTAAAAAGATGTAGGAAGTTCCGTTTGGTCCGTATGTAAAGTATGCTGCAAAAAGTAGAATGGCAAGACAGATTCCTGTTTTGTCTACAGTTCCGCTTATTGTCATAAGATCATCTTTTACTATAGGTCCTGTTCTGGTTATATTTTGAAATGTCTTTTTATTTAGTGTTGGATTTCCTGATCTCATTCTCATAATTATTTTTTTTCAAAATTAAATAATTGTTTTAACTTAATTAAAAATCAATATAATGAATTACAAATCCATCAATTTTTCCGAAAAACTAAATCTTTTTAATGAACATTGGCAGCCAAAGGTTATTTCTGAAATGAATGATTATCAATTCAAGATTGCTAAAATTAAAGGTGAATTTATATGGCACTCACATAAGGATACAGATGAAACGTTTATTGTTTTAAAAGGAGAAATTCAAATTGATTTTAAGGATGGTAAAGTTGTTGTTAAACAAGGAGAAATGTTCGTTGTCCCAGCTGGAGTTGAACACAGGCCCAGTTCAAATAAAGAATCTCATATTATGCTAATTGAACCCAAAGGAGTAGTTAATACAGGAGAAAAAGTAGACAGTAATTTGAGAGCTGAAAATGATGTGTGGATTTAAATTATTTTGATATCAATTTTTTAGATAAATAATTAAATCTTAAGTAAAGTAGAATTGATGCAACAAACAAACCTGTAAATAATCCTATCCAAATGCCAATGCTTTCTAGTTTTGTATAAAGACCCAAGTAGTAGCAAATAGGAAATCCAACAATCCAGTATGAAATAAACGTAATTAAAGCCGGGATTTTTACGTCTTGAAGTCCTCTTAGAGCACCTAGAATTGTTACTTGAAGACCATCAAAAATTTGAAAAAAAGCTGCGATTAAAAGTAGTTTAGAAGCAATAATTATAACCTCTTTATTATCATTAAGATTAACAAGCGTGTTCTGATCCAAGTATAGAGTTGGAAGCCATTCTCTAAATATTAAAAAGAATGTAGCAAAAACAATTTCAATTAAAAAGGTCAGAAAGAAAATTGAAAAAGCAATTCTTCTTAAAGAGACAAAATCTTTAAGCCCTTTCTGATTACCTACTCTAACCATGGCTGCAACTGAGAGTCCTATTCCTACCATAAATGTCATGCTTGACAAGTTGAGAGCAATTTGATTAGCTGCTTGAGGATTTTTTCCTAAAACACCACTTAGCCAAATAGCAGCTGTAAAAATTCCAACTTCAAAAAACATCTGTAAAGCTGAAGGGAATCCTAAGTTAAATAGTTTTAAACTTATTTGTTTTTCAATTTTTCTAAAATCAAAATTGGTAATGTAAGCTTTGAATTTACTTCTATTTCTAAAAATTATCCATAAAAAATACACCATAATTATTCTGGAGAATAACGTTCCAATACCAGCCCCCACAATTCCCAATTTTGGAAATCCAAATGATCCAAAAATTAATAAGTAGTTCAATACTATATTAATTATGTTTGCCACGATTGTAGCATACATTGGATATTTTGTGTTGGACAGTCCATCGGAGAATTGCTTTAAAGCTTGAAAAATTATTAATGGTATTAGTGATAGTGCAACAATATCCAAATAAGGGATTGCAAGTTCAACAACTTCTTCCGGCTGGTCCATTTTATACAAAAGAGGTTTAAATAATAAAATCAAACAAAAAAGAAGTACACTTAAAATAGTGCTAAGGATTAGACCGTGCTTAAAAGCCTTTTTTCCATTAACTATATTATTTGATGAATCTGCTTCAGCAACTAATGGAGTTATGGCAGTTGTGAATCCAATTCCTAAAGACATTGCAATGAATATAAAACTATTTCCTAGTGATACTGCTGCCAGTTCAGCAGTTCCAAGTTGTCCTACCATAACATTGTCTGCGAAAGCAACGAATGTATGCCCCAACATCCCTAGCATCACTGGAAATGAGAGCTTTAAATTATAGCTAAACTCTTTTGTATAGTTTGATATCAAATTTTTAAATTTTGACAAATGTAAGTCAGTTTTAATTACTATTTTAATAAAAAAATCAAAATGAAATCAAGCTTTTCAAGAATAATTCAAGGTTGTATGAACTGGGGTGTGTGGGGAAAATCATTGAGTACAAGTCAGATGGAGGAATTAATTCATTTTAATCTCAAAAAAGGAATAAGCTCATTTGATCATGCTGATATTTATGGAGATTATACTACTGAAAATGAGTTTGGCAAAGCATTTAAAAATTCATCTGTAAAAAGAGAGGATATTCAATTGATATCAAAATGTGGAATACAATATGTAGGAAAAACTAGACCATCAAATTTGGTTAAACACTATCAGTATGATTCGGATTATATAATATATAGTGCTGAAAAATCAATTAAAGATCTAAATGCCGATTATTTAGATTTATTCTTATTACATCGTCCAAGCCCACTAATGCATCCAGACGAAATACAAAAAGCAGTTGAAAAGTTAATGGGTCAAGGTAAAATTAAAATGTTTGGAGTTTCAAATTTCACTAGTGGTCAAACAGATTTAATTTTGTCTAAAACTAAAGTGTGTGTAAATCAAATTCAATTATCTCTATCACATAATTATCCAATATTTGACTCGTCATTGGATTATATGATGGTAAACAAAATAATTCCGATGAGTTGGAGTCCTTTAGGATCGTTTTATAAGAATGAATCAGAAAATAATAAAAGAGTGAGCATTCTACTAGATGAGTTGTCAACTAAATACAATGCTTCAAAAGACCAGTTATTAATTTCCTGGATTCTTAAACATCCATCAAAAGTTCATCCAGTTATTGGAACTACAAATTTTGAAAGAATTTCTAATGCTTCGTGTGCTAATGAAATTATGTTATCCAATATTGATTGGTTTAGAATGTTGGAAACGTATTTAGGCCATAAATTGCCATAAAAAACCATTTTTTATCCTTTTTTTTATCATTTTGACGTTTTTTTACATTTTTTAATAAAAAATTGTATTTAATAATATGTTTTTAAAAATTTTAATTTTAAAAAAATTGATTTTTTGATTAAAAAATGATTTTTTTATAGTTTTTTATGCTTTTTTTTCATTTTTATCGCTTTTTTGATTAAAAATTGAAAAATAAGTTATCATAATTATAATAATTAAAAGTAGATATTTTTTTATAATATTAGTAATGAAAATTAACTATTTTTTCATCATTTTTGATTGTTTTTGATTGTTTTTGATCGTTTTTGATCGTTTTTTAATCGTTTTTGATCATTTTTGATCATTTTTATCTTTTTGACTAATCAATTTGTATTTATTTAGAATAAAATATTTTTTCTTCAATAGATTTCCATAGTAAAAGTGAAGCGGTTGTTTTATATGGACTCCATTTTTCAACTATTTTTTCTAGATCAATATCAGATAATTTTTCTTTTTTATAATTCTTTTTTATACTGTTTATAAGAGCTAAATCACCCTTAGAAAAAATATTCTCTTTAAATAGTATAAATATTAAAAACATTTCAGCTGTCCATTTCCCAACCCCTTTAATTTTTGATAATTCTTTTACTATCTCGTTTTCATTTAAACATTCAAACTCAACTTTGTATTTATCAAAAAATAAGTATGTGTTTTTTATATACTCAACTTTTCTTTTTGAAAGTCCGACTTTTTTAATTTCTTCATTCCTTATTTTAATTACTTCATCATTTGATTTTCCTTTTATAAGTTTTAAAAATCTTTCTTTGATTCTTATTGCTGCTTTGAAACTTACTTGTTGTTCAATAATTAATAGTGATATTGCCTTTGCATAATTACTTTCATAACGATCTTTCAACGTTATTTCATCTCCAAACCTTTTTATCAGAAAAGACAGTACTTCATCCTTCTCCAGATGTTTGAAAGCTTTAGAAAAATCCATATTGTATTATTTTTCCTTATAGTTGTCGTAAAGATAAAGAGGAAAAGCAAGAGAAAATCCAACTAAAAATAGACAGACAATATATTTTAGAATTTTTATTTTTTTTTGTTTGTATTGATATATTAAAAAAACTAAAAAAGTCGTCGCCGCCACACTAAGGTCCATTGCTATCATTGAAACAGGACTGGAACCAAAAAAAATATCATTCCAAAATCCGTCCATTGACCAATTGTTTTTTGATAAAAAGGTTATTAAATAATAGTATGGTAATACTGTACCTAGAACGCAGAGCAACAAGAATATTTTTTTCATTTACGCTTTTTTTTAGCTAAAATTTCATTGATCTGTTTTTTTATTTTATTAATTCTCATGGTTCTAAATGCAACTTTTGAAGTATTACCACTAATTTCAGTTCTTGAAATTCTTTTCTTAAGTTGATTAATTTTGTGTCCCAATTTAGACAGATCGTCTTTCTTTAATTTAGCCATGATTTGATTATTATGTGTTTCCTTTAAAGTTAATAAATCAATTGTATACAAAACAAGAATTAGTATATTTATTAGAACAACAATATAATATGAGTTTCATTAAAAAAGTGTATACTGATGGTTTCTTCAAAGTAGGTCATCAACATGGTTTTCTACCTGAAAAAATGCCATTAACAACGCTGCCTAGTAAATATTCTGAACTACAAGATATTTTAAATAAAATGCCAGTAAAAATTGATGGACATTCGGGATATTTAGATTACCCTGGGAAAATTCATGAAAAGGTAAAAAGTTTAAAAAATTACCACAGTGACGTTAAAAATGAAAACGATATAATGCTGGTTCAAGCATTGTATAGGGGATACTGTTTTTTAGCTTCTGCTTACACCCTTGAGCCTTCTTTTCAACATTTTAGAAAAACAGGTAATTATGGTAAAGCAAATAATGTTTTACCAAAACAAATTGCTCAACCATTTGTGGAGGTTTCCAATAAACTGGATGTATATCCGTGGTTAGATTACCATTATGCTTATTCGTTAGGTAATTTCAGAAAACTAGATAAAAAAGGTGATTTTAAATGGTCAAATCTTGACATGTGTGTCCGTTTTTCAGGCCAACCAGACGAAGTTGGTTTTATAATGCTTCACGTAGATATTAATCAGCATTCTCCAAGTTTAGTGGGTTCAGTAATTAATACACTTCATGCTATAAAAGATAGTGACAATAGCTCTGCGATTTCTTATTTAAAAGAGAATTATGAAACAATGAAATTAATGAATCAAAGAAGAAGAGAAATGTGGAAAGCCTCAAGATGGAATCACTACAATGATTTTAGAGTTTTTATAATGGGCATAAAAGGGAATGAAGAATTGTTTGGGGATGGTGTAATCTATAAGGGTGTTTGGAGTGAACCAAAACAATTTAGAGGACAAACTGGAGCTCAAGACGATATTATTCCTATGGAAGATATATTTAGTGGTGTGATTAAACACTATCCAAAAAATGAATTAACGAAATATTTGATTGACCTAAGAAGTTACAGACCTAAATGCATTCAAAATTTTTTTAAAGATTTAGAGGAAACAGTAACTAATCTAAGTAAAGAGGGTATTTCCGATATTTTATACAAACAAAATAATTTTGAAGGTTTATGTTATTTATTAGGAGTTTTGGAAGAAATATACCATTTTAGAAATGGACATTGGCAATTTGTCCAAAAGTATATTATGGCAAACACAAAATATTCTAAGGCAACTGGTGGAACTCCAATAATAAGTTGGCTTCCAAATCAAATGAAGGCTGTAATGAATGAAATGAAAAATGTTATAAAATTAATAGGTGATATTCAGTTAAACAATGAATCATCAGAACTTTTCATTTCAATCAAAAATAATATTGATAATAAGGTGAAATTACTTGATCATCAATTAGAGTTAATTAATAAAAAGTCATTTTCTGCAAAAAAGATTTTCAATCTTAATAAAAAATACGATTTATCAGACACAAAAGATTAATCTGTAGTTTCAAAAAATCCTTCTTTGTTATTTTTTTTTACTTTATTAGGTTTAAAGAATTGTCCTTGCATTGTAATATAAACTCCATTTTCCAGAGACTGAACAAATGATAATGCACACCCTAAATTAAAAAATCCATCTGAGGAACTACCAAAAGCATAAGGAATCATGGCGCCAGTCAAAATGATCGTTTTATTTTTGAGGTTAGCTTTTTCTATTTCTTGAGCACTTTTAACCATTCTATCAGTTCCGTGAGTAATTATAATTTTATTTGATTTACAATTTTTACAGTTATAAATTATACTATCAATGTGGGTTTGATTCATTTCAAGACTATCGATCATCATTAATGTCTTGATATCAATATCAAGTTTACATCTACTTCTTTTGAGCATTTCAGGAAGGTGAGTTTTTTCAAAATAGAGGTTACCATCTCTATAATTATAGCTTTTATCAAAAGTTCCACCTGTTATGAATATTTGAATAGTATCATTCATAATTATTTTATCTCTTTTGCAAGTAACATATATATTGGGAAATGGTCACTAAATCCTCCTAAGTATTTTCCTCCCGCAAAACTTTTAAATGGATAGCCCTCATATTTTCCCTCAGGGTTGATTAAATATTTTTCATTAAACACATCCGCTTTCAGAAAAAATAAACCAGAATTATTTAAAAGGCTTTTAGAAATCATAAACTGGTCAATCATATCCCATTTTCCTCGGTATTTGTAAGTGCCATAGCCTTTTTTAAACAATTCCTCTGTTGGATTATATAATTCATTTTTTTTAGTTCTTAACTTATTTGAATTAGTAAGTAACGTAGGTTTTACACTAATGTCTTTAGGATTATCGTTAAAATCTCCCATGTTAATAATTTTTGCTTTAGGGTTTTTTGATAATAAGGAATCAATAATTTTTCTGTTTAGTTTCCCTGCTAAAATTCTTCCTTTTTCGCTTCTTATTCTTCCACCCGATCTAGATGGCCAATGATTAACTATAAAATGAATCATTTCATTATCTAAAAAGCCTGAAACCAAAAGATGGTCTCTAGTATAATCAATATCTCCATTCTCTCTTTCTAGGTATAGTGGATAAGCTTTTGCAAATGTTGGTTTAAATCGGGATTTTTTAAAAAGCAGAGCCACATCAACTCCTCTTTCGTCAGGTGAATCAAAATGGGCAATTGAATAACCTTGACCAATTAATTCCTTATTATTTATTAGATCTATTAGAACTTTTTTGTTTTCTATTTCACATAAACCTATAATAGAAGGAGATGTTCCTACAATATCTTTACCAATTTCTGAGATTACTTTAGCAATACTTTTGGATTTTAACTTATAAATTTCATCAGTCCACTTGTCTTTGCCATTAGGTGTTCTATCGTCATCATTAGTTTTAGGATCATCAATTGTATCAAATAAATTTTCAACATTGTAAAAGGCAACAGTGTTGACACTGTATTTTTTTGTTGGATCTAGCTGAGACCAACTAAAGATTGAAATGAAGACAAGTAGATAAGAAAAATTCTTGAACATCAATTTAAATTACAAATATTTTGATTATTAAAAAAAGGACAGTTTGTAATAATTAAACATACTATTGAGTATGTTTAATTATTTTTTTTTTAAATTTATTAAAACAAATAGCTAAATATTATGAAAAAAATTAATTTGATAATTGCCCTTCTCTTTTCTGCAATTACTTATTCTCAGATGATCAATTATACCTCTGTGAGATTAGAAGAAGGTCAAGACAAAGACTACTTAGAATTAGAAAGTTTCTGGTCTAAAATCCATGAGCAAGCAATAAAAGATGGATTAGAAATGGCCTGGATGATATGGGAAGTAATCCCAATTGAAGGAGATGAAAATGCGGCTAATCAACCTGATTATTTAATCATGAATTTTTATAAGGATTCTGTACAACAAAACAATCAGGTCAATTTTTACGAATTAGGAAGAAGTGTTTACAGTAAAATGTCAAAGAAAAAATTTGATAAAAAATGGGAGGATGGCCCCTACGGAACTCGAAATTCATATCAGTTGATGAGGTTAGACAATACTGAATGGATATTTGGAAATCCTGAAATTGGGATGGAAGCACAATTAAATGCTTTTAAAAAAACTGATGATAATTATGAGCAATACGAAATTGAATTTTATAAAAAATGGCATGATAAAGGAATTTTAAATGGATCAAGAAAATGGTGGGAATTTAATAGAGTACTTTCAAGTAGTGAAAATGCTAATAAAGAAATAACTCACGTAACAATGGATATTAGAGGAAGAGATATTCCTGAAGAGGAAGCTGAAAAAGCATGGGGAACACCAACTTTTACTGATAGGATGATGTGGAATAACGGATTCTCAACTAGAGAAATTATTAATCAAGTGAATCTAAAATTAGTAATGTATAGATTTTAATTAATTTGTAACTAACCAAAATATTACTAATCAAAAAGCCTGCTTGTTAACAAGCAGGCTTTTTAATTTTTGGTTAACAATCTATATGATTATTTTCCTTTTACGAATGGTAATCCAGTTTTTGGACTCTCAACAACTTGCTTACCAGCTGGTAGGTCACAAGCTTCAGCTCTTTCATCTTTTGCGAAATAGTAGATAGTTTGATTTCTACCTCCTTTTAATTCTACATCTTTTGAATGTAAAAAGTAAGTTTTTCCTTTACTGTTTGTGTGTTTGTATCCCATTGTATTGGTTTTTAGTTAAACATTAATTTACACTAATCTATAAAAAAAAATTCTTATCTGGTATAAATTTTTCTTCTCTGGAAAAAAAAATTGTTAATTACTTTTTTTTACCACAATTAAATTTCTGATTGAAATATGATTTTAATTTAATTTAATTTATAATTAAAATTTTTAATATACTGAATATCAATATATTAACAATAAATTTTATTATTATTGTTTACATTAAATAATAATGTATCATTTCAGAGAATCACCAGAGATGATTTCTACAGTTTTTAAAAACTGTTGACAACTCGTAGTCAAGAGATACCTAAATTCTTTATTTTTGAGCAAGAAAACACTTGTTTTACTGATATATCAAAGATGTTAAACATAAATAAAAACATAATATTTCTAATCTTAGCTTTTCCAATTTATTTGTTCTCACAAAATATTTCAGAGAGTGAAATAAAATCTGTTGCCTATCAAATAATTAAAGAGTCTGAATACAGTATGTTAGTAACCCTTGATTCAAATAATAAACCAACAACAAGATTAATGGATCATAATATAATTAATGAAGATTTAGTCATATACTTAATTACAAATCCAAGATCAAGAAAAATTACTCATTTAAATAACAATCCGTCCGTTTCTATTAATTTTCAATCAAAAGACAGAAAAAGCTATGTTTCAATTAATGGTGAAGCAGAGTTAATTAATGATATTTCCTTAAAAAGAAAATATTGGAAATACGAGTGGACTCCATTTTATTCAGACATTGAAAATGATTGTATTTTAATTAAAATTAATCCACAAATTTTAGAAATCGTCAGTTCAAATGAAAATATTTCAAGTGATCCTATTACATGGCGACCCTTGACATTAATAATCAATAATTAGCTTTTGATAGTTAATTCTAAGATTGTATCAATATCATTCATTTCACTTTTTTCAAGATCAATTCTCAGTTTATTATGCTTATTAACATACTTAACTTTATTTTTCGAATTAAAATATATTAAACTTTTAATTTTTTCATCAAAAGTTTTTATTTCTAGACTTTCAATTGAGGAATCCAATACATGAATATAAATTTTGTTTTGTTTTTTTGTAGTTATAAATTGATCATTAGGTTCACTTGGACCTTTTCTTGTTCCGTATATAGTTTCACCATTTTCTTTAACCCACAAACCTATTTTTTTTAAAGAATTGATATGTTCGTCTTGAATTTCTCCATTCGGCATTGGGCCAACATTTAAAAGAAGATTACTTCCATATCCAGCTGCATTAATAAGATATTGTATTAATTCTTTCTCAGACTTATGTTTTCTATCTTTTAAATTAAATCCCCATGAACCGTTAATTGTTTCGCAAACCTCTAAAGGAAGGTTACCAATATCATCTTTTGAGGTCGCAAAATCTTTAGTTCCTTTTCCTGGTAGATCTTTTTCAAACATTTGAAAATCTTCCCCTGGGTTTGGGGCTAAGTGATGATTACTTCCAATAAGAGCTTGAGGCTGAAGGTCGTGAATTAACTTATAAACTTCATCAAGCTTGAAATCCACATTTATTTTACCAAATCTTTTTCCATCCCAATCGTGTTGATCCCATTGTCCATCAAACCAAATTCCTCCAATCTCACCATAATTTGTTAAAAGTTCGGTCAATTGTGCTTTCATAAAAATGATGTAATCTTCCCATTTTCCTTCACCTCTTCCTTTAATTCCATTACCAGTTCTCCCCCTTGGGAAATAATCGTCTCTATACCAATCCAATTGTGAATAGTAAAAAAATAATTTAATATCATGTTTTCTACATGCCTCAGCTAACATTTTTAAAACATCTTTACCATAAGGTGTTTTTTCTACGATATTATAACTAGAAGCTTTAGAATTAAACATTGAAAAGCCATCATGATGTCTACTAGTGATAGTAATGTATTTCATTCCAGCTTCTTTTGCCATTAAAACCCATTTTTCAGGATCATATTTTGTTGGATTGAAAAATTTAGGTAGTTTTTCATATTCTTTTATTGAAATATTTTGATTGTTCATGACCCATTCTCCATCACCAAGTACACTGTAAACACCCCAATGAATAAAAAGTCCAAATTTTGCATCTTCAAACCATTTTCTAGCTTCTAAATTCTCTATTGAAGGTTTGTATTGAGCAGTTGTCAAATTACTGGCAATAATTATTAGAACTAGTAAGTATTTTTTCATGATTTGGTAGTTTATTGTATTTTTAATTTAAGATGAAAATACTAAAATGGTTTTTGTTTACGATTTCTTCAATATTATCTATTATTAGTATGCTAGTTGTTTACATGATGTATACCAACTTGTCCTTTATAGATTATCCGTATGTAATATCAGCCGTAGTAAACACTATTGTAGCTATCATGGCATTTAGATATAAATTAAAGTAATTCTCAATACAAAACATTTTGAATTTCTTTCCATGTAACCAGCTTAATATTATTATCAACCAGAGCTTTTCTAAATTTCTCGCTTGAAACGATTTCCATATCCAAATTTCTCCACTTTGATCCGAAGTTAGGATGTTCGATAGTTATTTCTTGCATTTCCTTATCATCATATCCAAGATGAACAATTAGTTCACTTATGCCAGGTTTTAGATTGTTTAAAATATTTAGATAATAGTTTTCCCACTCTGTAAATTTTAAATCAGGACTAGCCATATAAAAATTTTCAATAATCACTACGTTTTTAGGTTTTGGAAATTTTTTGTCAAAATGAACGGCCACATCACTAGGAACAAATACGGGTAATTTGTTTTCTTCGCCAATATCTAAGTATGTTTTAAATAAACTTTGATCAAAAAAAAGAGCTCCCTCATGACTATCAATATGTGTTGGATTTATGCCCATAGATTTAGCTAAATCTATTTGTGATTGTAATTCCTTTTTAAGATCTTCAGGATTAGCATTTAATGTAAATTTCTTTTTGTTTTCAAATAAATTCCCATTTTCATCAATCATTGATGGTATCTCAGTGGAAATTGCTACCCCGTCCCATTTATAATCTCTCCATTCGCTTGTTACAGTAAGATGAAGCCCGAGATCAATATTTGGATTTTCTTTTGCAAACTTACCAACCTGATCAATATTCTCGCATGGCATCATAATACTTCCTGAATTTACAAATCCCTCTTTTAAAGCTAAAAAACTAGCTTTATTGACTGACTTTGATAAGCCAATATCATCTGCATGAATTATCAATAACTTATCATTTTTGTTGTAGCCCAGTTTTTCAATTATACCCTCGTACTGACTGTATTGTGAATTACCAGTGATAAATTTATAAGCAACATTAAAGTCATAGATGGGAATTTCTTTTATTTCAAAATAAATCAAAATTGAAAAAAATAAACCAATGAAGACACCTGTAGTCCATTTTAAAATTTTAAAAAATATTCTAAACATTTTCATAATAAGTATCCTGTTTTTTGTTCTTATTTGATAACTGCAACATAAATTTAGTTATAATTTAATTTAGATTACAGTTTGTTTATTTGTTTATCTTTGAAAAGGTTAACTGCTTATTTTAATGAAAATTCTTAAAAATCTACTCTTACTTTACATTTTTTTATTTAGCAGTAATCTCAAAAGTCAGGAAG
This sequence comes from Flavobacteriales bacterium, assembly GCA_004214185.1. GTDB lineage: Bacteria > Bacteroidota > Bacteroidia > Flavobacteriales > Flavobacteriaceae > MAG-121220-bin8. The sequence goes on from SGZG01000018.1 coordinate 22,128, forward strand.
GCCTTCCAATATACACAGATTACTTGACTGAAAATTACTATCTATTACATCCTTCAATGGCTGGAGTTAACTTAGAAGGAATAAAAATTAGATTAACATCGAGAAAACATTGGCTTGACCAAATAGATGCTCCTAATCTTCAAACATTAGCGGTTGATGCTAGAATAAGTAATAGAAGCGGACTTGGATTAATACTTTTCAAAGACGAAAACGGTTATAATTCTCAGACAGGTCTTTCTCTAACTTACGCCCACCACATCAATTTTAATGATGATAGATCAAGAATGGAAAAACCAAATTTATTTAACTATGGTTCAATAAATCAACTCTCTTTTGGTCTTAGTTTAGGTGGAGTTCAAAATTCCTTGGACCAAACGTCTTTCGATCAATTTGATGTAGCTGGAAGACAAGATCCACTTATAAGCATGATTAACCAAAGTTCAGGTTATTTTAATATGGATGTTGGAGTTTCATATGTAAACTTTAATTATTTTGCTCATCTCACTCTTAAAAATGTTTTGTTTGCACCATCCAATATTTATGGAGATCAATTTTATGATTTTTCTAACAGCTATACCAGTTTCGTAAAATATGTAGCTTCTTTTGGTTATTTGTTTTTTACTGATGGACGTTATTCTTTTGAGCCATCATTATTGTTTCATGGATCGAAATTAACTAGCGAAAAGGCAATTGATTTTAATTTAAAATCTTATTATAATTTTAATTATGGTTATGCTTGGCTTGGTCTTTCTTTCAGACAAAGTTTTGATGGCGCTCAGTATTTTGAGGGTGAAAAGATAAACAAACAAACTTACCAGCTTGTAACACCAATTTTTGGAATTACTTACAACGATTTTGTCTTTTCATATAATTATTCATACCAAAAAGGTAATATTGTTTTAGGTAATGGGGGTTTTCATCAAATTACTTTAGGATATAATATAGATCTCTTTAATTAAAATTTTCCTCTAATTAAGCTAAAGTGTCCTTTAAATTCTCTTCCGTCTTCTAGATAAGTTCTGAACCAGTAATCTGTTGCGGGCATTGGTTTTCCAAGATATGTTCCGTCCCATCCATCACTTAGTGGATCTAATTGTTTTAGTAATTTTCCGTATCTATCAAAGATGTAGACTTTACTTTTTGCATTAAAGGCTGAGTTTATTCCAAGTATTTTCCATGTTTCATTGATTCCATCTCCATTTGGTGTGAAGTATTTTTTGTAACCAATAATCGAGACATCAACTTGTGCTATTCCACAGCCGTAATCATAGGTGTAGTAGCTGTTTTTGTCTCTAATGTAAATAGTGTGTACACCGGGTTTTACATTTTCAAAAGTAGAATCGTCTTGGTAAGGTCCAAAAGGATCGTCTATACTGAACTCATAGTCTCCAATACCCAGATCAGCAATATTTTTTATTGTAATTGTGTTTGTATTATCGTCAGTTAAATCT
>SGZG01000019.1 GCA_004214185.1 Flavobacteriales bacterium
CTGTGACCAGAGGAGCCAAACTTATCGTTTAATAACATATTTGTTAGCTCATCCTTTGCGCTATTTAAATCAGATAATATTACAACGCCTTTTCCCGCGGCGGGTCCATCTGCTTTAAGAACGTATGGGGGCTTAATGTTTTCCAGGTGAGCTAATCCATCAGAAATAGATTTTCTATCAAACGTTTTATAACTAGCTGTGGGAATATTATGCTTGTGCATAAATTCTTTTGAAAAATCTTTGCTGCCTTCCAATAACGCGCCTTTTTTTGAGGGGCCAACTGTTAACACATGAGAAATTTCAGGATCATTTTCAACAAAATCGACAAGACCTTCGATTAATGGTATTTCAGGACCGACAATCATAAGTGTAATGTTATATGTTAACAAACACTCTTTTATTTTTTTAAAATCTGAAATATCTAAATTTAAATTTGTGGCAACTTTTGTAGTACCAGCATTTCCAGGTGCAACATATATTTCGCTAATATTTGCGGATTTACTAAGCTTCCAACAAAAAGCATGTTCACGAGCCCCAGAACCAATTACTAAAACATTCATATTGCAAATTTAATGAAGATGAGGACATAAACATGGTTTATTGGGTTTTCATTTTACATTCTGATAAGAATTTTATTATAATTGCAAAAAGAGAACCATTATGTGATTGGTTTTTAGACTTTTAAAATTACAAGAGCCAAAATAGAACTTTTATAATTTTATGTAAAAATATATTTATTACATTTGCAAATAACTATGAGTTGGTTTGTCGCACATACTAAACCTCGTTGTGAGTTTAAAGCAAAAGATTATTTCGAAGAAATAGGTATAGAAGCATACGTGCCCTCAATTGAAGAAAAAAAAGAGTGGTCGGACAGAATAAAAAAAACTCGTGTTCCTGCCATTTCAGGCTATTTGTTTTTTGAATTACAACAAATAAATTACGATTACGTAAACCTGAATCCTTTTCTTAAAAATGTTGTAAGACGCTTTGGTAAAGCGGCTGAGGTAAGAAACTCTGAAATTAATGCCATGAAAGACTGCCTGAAAAACTATTCAGATTCTTTTTCATGTCATAATGGAGATCAAGTGAAAATACTTTCAGGGGTTTTTAAAAACAAGATTGGTCTTGTAGACCAAATTGAAAACTCGTATTTGACTCTTCTTGTCAACTCATTAAAAATTAAACTATCTTATAATACTACAAAACTAAAAGTAGTTTAATTTTTGTGTTTTTATGTTCACTTTAGTCGTGTAAAATGACTTGGCGAAGCCGTTAGTTGAATTTAATCAAAAAACTAAAGAAGGATTCTTTTTGTGAAAATTTTTGATTTGACTTATATAGTATTTGTCGTTTGTCGCTTGGATTCTTTATAGAGCTTATTAATGGTTCAGGGTTGTTTGTTAGTTTTTTAAAATCCCTATTTAGTTTTTCAATAAAATTATTTCTTAAAAGGGCTGAGTGTGATTTTGCGTAAGCCTTGTTAGGCGACAATAGTCTATTTAGCTCTTGGGAATTAAAACTTCCTTTCTGTTCTAAAAGCTTTATCACTTCTCTTTGGCCATGTGTTATTCGAATTTTCTTGTTTTGAAAATAAAGCCATTGATAATCGTGAGCGATAAGGTTTTTCATATAGTCTTTATAAGTAAAGATTTTGAACAAGAAAAAAACTAGAAACGCTGCTATTAGGATAATAAAATATTTTCTGTAGCCACTGTTCTGATCAACAAGAACAACAGGAAAAGTTTCGGAGGTGTTTTTAAATATATTATTGAATGAAACAACCTTTATTGATTTATTGTTCTTTGTTTGCTCTATAAAAACAATTGAATCTCCAACAGCTAAAACGGGTGAGTTTAAATGCTTGTTTTTAAACATTCCCTCAGCCTTGAAGGATGTAATTAAGTTTTTGTCAAAATCCAGAACAAGTATGCTTGAGTTTGTATAATCAACATATGCTTTTTTATCTCTAATTTCAAAACCCTGAGAAGAGCTGGAGAATAATGGAATTTGGTTATTAACCTCTTGTGTTATTAACTCAACTTTTTTGGTGTTTAGGTTAATCTTAAAAAAATCCTTAAGAACAGCGTCTATATTTCTTGATTCTTTTATAGAGGACCGCCCTCCTAAAATATATAAAAATTCATTTTTTTTATGAAACAATGGTTTCCATCTTGGGCTTGGCTCCAATGGAGTGTCAAATTTACACAACTCCCATTGGTTGGATAATGGGTCGTAATACGTTATATAATCTTTCCATTCCCAAAAACCATAACCTCCGTACATATGAGGCTGGTTGTCATGTTGGAAAACTGCAGCGCCAAACTGATTTCTCTGCTCAACAGAGTTGTCTATTCGTTCGATTCTATTTTCATTTAACTTTAAAACAGGGCCACCACCGTTTAGAATAAAATGTGAGACAGAGTTTATTTCAATGTGTTTAAACTGAACATTGTCAAACCCTTTTTTAAAAAAAATAATTGAGCTATCTCTGAGTGAAGAATTATATTCGAGAGTGTTTTTTATCCACTTATTTTTTTTATACACATATTGAATGTTGTTTTTTAAAAAACTGATTTTATTGTCATGAGTTTTAAAAAAAACAAATTCATCTCCTATACTGTCTGGCAATTTAATTTCTTGAGAAATTATAGAGGCTGAAATAAAAAAGAATAAAAACCTTATAACCATGTTTAAAAATAATCATTATTAATGACTGATCTTATCTATTATATCACTTTTTTTTCTTTAACAACATTGGTTTCGTTATATCTTAACGGATACCTAAACAGGCTTTTTGTTGGGAACAAACTAACAGATCCAGTCAACGAGCGCTCATCACACAACTATCCGGCAACCAGGTCTGGAGGACTCTCTATTTTCTTTACAGTTTGTATTGCTTCTGCTTTTGCAGTAGCTACAAATGAGCTTTACTTTCCTTTATATGTTTTGTTAAGCGTGTTTTTTATGACCCTAACAGGGTTTGCAGATGATTTGATTGAGGTTAGGTATAGAGAAAAGCTTTTTTTACAGATTTTTGCAGGAATCCTAATGATACAATCTGGTTATTACATAAATTCTTTTCATGGTGTTTTTGGAATTTACGATTTGCCTTATTGGATTTCTGTTATCGTGTCTCTTTTTGTTTTTGTAGTTATTGTAAATGCCTTAAACCTAATAGACGGATTGGATGGTTTGGCGTCTTTTTTATCAATAAAGTTTTTTTTAGTTGCAGGGGGAATAATTTTAATAGCTGACTCTAAAATGTTTTTATTCTTTCCTATAATTGTTGGGGCTCTGGTTGGTTTCATGTCGTTCAATTTTAATCATAGTAAAAAAGTATTTCTTGGCGATACAGGTTCTTTGTTTTTAGGGTCAATTATGGCGTTTTTGGTCTTTTATATCTTGGATTCTGAGAACACAATTATTTCGGACAGTTTTATTTCTAGGCCGTTTCTTACAGTTCTAATGCTATTGTATCCTCTTATTGATACGCTAAGAGCTTTTACAGTTAGATCTTTTAAAGGAATGTCTCCTTTTATTGCTGACAGAATTCATCTTCATCACAGGTTAGCCGACAAAGGTTATGAACATTGGCAAGCATCCTTATTAATATTTTTTCTTTCCGTTTTAATCCTTGTGATAAACTGTTTTCTGTTTATACTTTTAGGGCTTAACTTAAGTATTGTGTTAACTGTTTTTTTGCTAATTATTTTATATTATTCATTGTTTAAATGAAAAGGTTTTTTGGTTTAATAATATTGTTCTTTACTGTAAATCTTGTATCTCAAATCTCAACTGAGCCACGACAACTATACGTTGCAAAAGATTCTGTATCATTTGTTGGCCTTGGAAAAGAAGGGGTAAATACTTTTGTTTTTGATGATAGCAGAATAAAGCTTGAACAGTTTCAAAAATATTCTATGCCGATTCCCAAGGAACTCGAATACATGGATTTTGACGGTCTTTCTGGGGTTTTTGGAGCTAACGGAAAGTTGTATTTATTATACCCTGGGGGCGGAATTTTATTTGAATATCATAACAATGCAATTAGGCGAATCGACAATAGTTTTGCTCACAGAAATCAATTTTCTGGTCATTTTTTTATATATAAAAACAACCTTTATTTATTAGGGGGTTACGGCTATTGGAAAACAAACAGCCTTCTTACAAGGTTTAACTTTAATTCAAAGGAATGGGATTATGTACAAACGCTTGGTCAAATTCCATCGGACGGTATTAATGAGGCTTCTTTCTTTCTTGATAAAAACATTTTAACGGTTTTTGACTTCTATTACAGAGTTAATGATATCGATCAAAAAAATAACAACCTTTATGAATTAGACTTAGAGTCATTAATGTGGGAAAAAAAAGGTTCATTAAACAGGTCTTTTTACGATGACATTGAAAAAAAAAGCAGGGATATTCGTTTTAAAACACCTCTTGGGTTCTTTCAGAAATCTTTAGGCAAAGAAACTGTACGTTTTATTGACCCATCAAAAAACTCAATAAAAATATATTCAAGTGATCCGCTTAGGGTTTTAACCCCAAAATCATTCTCTGTTGGTAACAGAATAGTAACAACTCAGCTTTCTGCTGACAGAAGTTTTGAAGTTTTACTGTCAAGAGGCTTAACTGAAGGCTTAAAATATGAGGGGGAAGAATTCTTGACAAACGATTATGATTTGTTTATTTCTTATTTTGGGATTGTAGGAGTGTTTTGTCTAATGCTTGTGGGGTTTGTTTATATAAAAACAAAAAACAATAGTTACTATTTTATTCTTAGCAATGAAAGTTTAACTGGTTTAAACAAATCTTTGCAAATTAGCCAAGATGAGTATTTTATTTTAAAACTACTTTCTGATTCAAAATCAAGAGAAGTTGAAAACGCTTATTTTTTAAATTATTTTAAAAGCCCTGAATTGAGTGAAGACGCTTGTATAAAAAGAAAAAACAAGGCAATTTCAGACTTAAACAATAGGTTTGCCGAACTTCATGGTTTAGAAATTATATTAAAAAGGGCTAAAAAGTCAGACTCTAGACAAGTTTTATATGTGTTAAACGAAAAAATTAAATTTTAACCCTAATGAGGTTGTCTACAATTTTTCTGTTATTAGAGAGTCTAGGGAGTTTGTTTTGTCCTCCTAATTTTCCTTTGCTTTCCATATAATTTTTAAACCCACCTGAAATAACAACGACAATTTCCAAATTTTTCAAAACCTTTCCTTGAACAAGGTCTTTATAGTAAGTGTTTATTTCTTGCAAACTATCATCTAGATTTTTTTCTAAATCTTTTATTTGTTGGTGCTTTGGCTTATTATCAAACTCTATCCACCACTCGTGGAAAGGAAGCCCTTCTTTTGGACTAACCATTGGCGCTACAGTAAATTCTTTAACTTTTAACAAACTTTGCTCAAGAGCACTTTCAAGAGCTTTTTCTACCTCACTTCCTATAACATGTTCACCAAAAGCTGAAATAAAATGTTTATACCTTCCCGATACTATTATCCTTGCTGGGGCTAGTGAAACAAATTTAATTGTGTCTCCCGTATTATATGCCCATAAACCAGCATTTGTCGATACAATTAGAACATAGTTTTTTCCAATTTCTACATCCTTAATGGTAAAACGCTTAGGATTTGTGTTTTTCATATCACTAACTAAAACAAACTCGTAAAATATTCCTGAATTCAACTGAAGAAGAAGCCCTTTTGAGGATTGTGTGTCTTGATAAGCAAAAAACCCTTCTGATGCGGGATAATATTCAATGCTGTCTACTTGTTTTCCTATAAGTCTTTTAAAGGTTTCTTTGTATGGTGAAAAATTAACTCCTCCATATACAAAAAGATTAAAGTTTGAAAAAACTGAGCTAATATTGTCTTTCTTGGTAAGCTGCAACAGTTTTTCAAAATACATTATTACCCATGGCGGAATTCCACCAATTGCAGCCATATCCTCTTTAATGGTTTCTTTAGAAATTTCTGTAATTTTTTTTTCCCAATCTTCTATACAATTCGTTTTCCAAGAGGGCATGGTGTTTTTTCTTAAAAAGGCTGGAGTATAATGAGCAACTATACCCGAAAGCCTTCCTGTTTTTATACCGTTTGTGGTTTTTAAAACGGGGCTTCCTTGTAAAAAAATAATTTTTTTGTTTAAAAACTCTGTTTTTGAAGTTTCATTAATGTAGTGCATTGTTGCATCAACAGAGCCTTTAATATGAAATGGCATGGATTCTTTTGTGATAGGTATGTGTTTTTCACCAGAGGTAGTTCCTGATGTTTTGGCAAAGTATATTGGTTTACCGGGCCATAAAATATTTTTTTTACCATCAACTATCTGATCAATATATTCTTTTATTTTCTCATAGTCTCTTATTGGAACTAGGCTTGAAAACTCGCTGTGATTTGTTATGTTGTGAAAAGAATGCTCTTGTCCAAAAACTGTTTTTTTTCCTTTTTTTAAAAGATTTTTGAACACTTTTTCTTGGGTCTTGATGGGGTTCAAAGACCATTTTTTTGTTCTCCAAACAACATATTTAGCGTAAATTTTAACTGCTTTTTCTTTTATGCTACTCAAAACTTATGTATTCTAAAGGATCAACAGGGTTTCCGTTGCTCCACAATTCGAAATGTAAATGTGGTCCAGTTGACAGCTCTCCAGTATTTCCAGAGAAAGCTATTGCTTGACCTGCCTGAACATAGTCCCCTTGAGACACAATTCCAGAGGAGTTGTGTTTGTAGACGCTAGTTAAGCCAAAAGAATGTTCTATTATAATTACATGTCCAGTATCGACAGTCCATTCAGAAAAAATAACCCTGCCGTCAGTTATAGATTTAACCAAACTGTTTGTTTTTGCAGGTATATCTACCCCAAAATGTCTTTGGCTTAAGTCATATTGAGAGGAAATCTTTCCTTGAATTGGTCTAATTAAAACATATTCAACCTTAGGGCTGGCACTTTCAAGAGCGTTAAACCTGTCTTCTTTTTCTACATAGCTTCTTAGTAAAGAATCTTCAATGTTTGTTTTAAAATCTAAATCAGCAACATTAATTCTTGTAATTTCACTTTCTTTTGAAAAATCTTCTTGAGAAACCTCTCCTAAAATTACAGAACCAATGGAATTTAAAAAGGCTTGATTTTTTTTAATTATATTTTCAAGAGAGTCTAAGGTTTCGATATTTTTAACAGCAGTTAACCTCATTTCAGTAGTGTCATAGCCAGGAATATACTCTTTAATGGGCGTATAAATGATTAGCGCAACCGTTGTTAGTATTAAAAAGGCTGATACCAGCGCCAACAACAACAAAATGTTTAGCTTGTTTAGCTGATATGATATTCTTTCCTCATAAGTCTCTTCATTTAACACCACCAGCCTGTACTTGTTTAAAAGCTTTTGTTTAAGTGGTTTTTTTGAGCTTTCCTTCATTTGGCAAATATAGTAAAGAGTGTATAATATTATTATTAAGTATTAATTTCAGGATTTTCTTTTTTTCTTTATACTTTTGTAAAAAAATTAACATGGTTTTATCTAATTTATTTTTAGCTATCGGTCCTGGCCAAATAGCTGTTATTGCTATTCTAGTTCTTTTGTTGTTCGGTGGCAAAAAGATTCCTGAGCTAATGAAGGGTTTAGGAACAGGAATTAAAGAATTTAAAAAAGGCGTCAAAGAAGAGGAGACAAAAAAAGGCACAAAGGAAGAGGAATAGTCTTTTACATTACTTTCAGCGATTGTATTATCGCTTCAATTTCAACCATATATTCCCTTTTTCTATCTGAAGGAGAAAAAACAAATCCTTCTAAAACTATTATCCTTTTATTTTTAACATCTTCAATGTAATACATCAAAAAGGGGCCTGCCATATAATCATTTACAACTTCCCAAGTCCCCCTAAGTTTGTGTGTTTTAAAGGATTTAAATGTTAAACTATCAAAATACGGTTTATAAGCTTTTTCGGTTACTAAAAAAGATCCTTCATTTCTTCCTGGAACAAAATCTTTTCCAATTGAGTCTTTAATTGTAATTATTCTTTTAGGGTCTAGTTTTTTTGACCTAAAAGGAAGTGTATAGGCTAAAAAATTTACACTCCCTTTTTTGGTTTCTCTTTGAAACCAAAGCTTGTTTAATGAGTCTTTTTTAAACAACTTATAAGCCGATGGAAGTGTTAGGTCAAGCCCTAAAATTTTGAACTCTTCAGTTTTTAAAATTGATTTTTTTATTCTTTTTTGTTTTTCTGCAATCTCGCCTTTCTTGAAAATAGAAATTGATTGTTTTGAGATTTTTTTTAAGTTTTCAATTATACCCTTGCTCGACTTGCCTTTAAGATTTAATATTAGCTGAGGTGCAGCATATTTGTTTTTTTCAAAAAAAACAGTGTCTTTATCGTTTCTTGAAACATGAATAATATTACGTCCTTCTCTTGAAAAATCTGTGAATATTTTAGGTGGGATTTGAACCAAAGAAAACATAGCCTCTTGTTGAGGAAGCCCTTCAAATTCTGAACTAAAAACATTTCTTATTTCATTGCCTAACGAGCCTTCCCATAGGTTATTATCTATTACCACAGAAATGGTGTGGATGTTTCCACTTGAGCTTGGTTTGTAGTTAGTTGTGTTTGTTTCACATCCAAGCAAAAAAACCAAAAACAAAATGATTATTTTTTGTTTCATTTTATTTAATACAACGCTTTAATTCCTGGCAATATTTTTCCCTCTAAACTTTCTAACATGGCTCCTCCTCCTGTGGAAACATAACTAACCTTTTCTTGAAAACTGAATTGTTTTACTGCAGCAACAGAATCACCTCCACCCACCAAAGAAAACGATCCGTTTTTGGTGCTTTTTGAGACATACTCTCCCACAGAAATTGTTCCTTTTGAAAAACTTTCTATTTCAAAAACACCTACAGGTCCATTCCAAAGAATGGTTTTGCTTGAAATTATTGCTTTTTCAAATATATTGAGAGACTCTGGCCCTGCATCCATACCCTCCCATCCTTTTGGAATCTTATCAATAGGACAAACTTTTTTATTTGCATTATTAGAAAAACTGTCGGCACATACTACATCTAAAGGTAAAAGTATTTCAACTTTGTTTTTTTTGGCTGATTTTAAAATTGATAAAGCAAGAGGCATTTTGTCGTCTTCACAAATTGAATCTCCAATTTCTCCTCCTTGAGCTTTTATAAACGTAAAGGCCATTCCTCCTCCTATAATAAGTTTGTCAACTTTATTAATTATATTCTCTATAATGGTTATTTTAGAGGAAACTTTGGCTCCGCCCAAAATCCCTAAAATGGGTTTTTCACCAGAATTCATTACTTTTTTAATAGACTCAACCTCTTTTAAAAGAAGGTCTCCAGCAAATTTGTTGTTTGGAAAAAACTTAGCAATGACGGCAGTGGATGCGTGGGCTCTGTGAGCTGTTCCAAACGCATCATTTACATAGCTGTCTCCTAGCTTTGAAAGCGCTTTTGCAAAGTTTTCATCACCATTTTTTTCTTCTTTGTAATACCTCAAGTTTTCTAAAAGAATAACCTGGTTTGGTTTTGAGGTGTTTACCGCCTCTGTTGTTTTATTTCCAATAACTTGGTGAGTGAACACTACATTCACTTTAAGAATTTTTTCAACTTCAGGAACAATGTGTGCAAGAGAAAGGTTTGGGTCTTCGCCTTTTGGTCTTCCAAGGTGAGACATTAAAATTGGTATACCTCCATCGTTTAATATTTTTTGAATGGTTTTCTGTGCTGCTATTATTCTTGAATTATCTGTTACTTCTTTTTTTTCATTTAAAGGAACATTAAAATCAACCCTAATTAACACTTTTTGGTTATTAAAGTCGTTATGATATATAGATTTCATTTACATTTTTTGGACATCAAAGATATGTATTTATATATTATTTAAACTTTAATCTTTTATATTTGGAAGATGTTGTTTAGTGAAGTTATAGGTCAAGAAACTTTAAAGCAGGAGCTTATCAAAAGTCACTCTCAATCAAGAATTCCTCATTGTCAGCTGTTTGTTTCTCCTGAGGGAACTGGGGGTTTAGCTATGGCAATTGCTTTCGCTAGATATGTTATTGAAAAATCTTTGCCCACAAACAGCTCTTCTTATAAAATTAGTGAATTAAAACACCCTGATTTGCATTTTGTCTTTCCAAACGCTGCTAATAAAGAGGTCAAATCAAAACCTTTTTCTGATTTGTTTTTAGAACAGTGGAGAGGGTTTGTACACAACGATCCTTACGGAAACCTTTTAGACTGGTATTCAAAACTTGGTGTTGAGAACAAACAAGGAAAGATTGGAAACGACGACGCGGAAAACCTACTCAAGAAAATGTCTTTGAAGTCCTACGAGGGTGGCTGGAAGGTTGCGGTAATTTGGATGGCAGAAAAACTTAATCAAGCAGCCACCAACAAGTTGTTAAAGATTGTTGAAGAACCACCGGAGAAAACCTTGTTTTTATTTGTTTGTGAATCAGAAGAAACACTGTTAGAAACTCTTGTTTCAAGATGCCAAATTTTTAGATTAGGACCTTTAAGTAAAAATAAAATTGAGGACTATTTAATAAAAAAAGGTGTAAAAACATCTGTCGCTAAAAAAGCTGCAATTAATTGCACTGGAAATTTACGAACTGCTTTAAAATCCGTTTATGAAATTAAAAATGAGAAAGAATTTGAAGAATGGTTTTTAAAATGGGTTCGAACTGCTTTTAAAGTTAAATCAAACAAAGAAGAGGTTTTGGCCTTAGTGGAGTGGAGTAAAACAATGTCAAAAGAAGGCAGAGAGATCCAAAAAAGTTTTTTGACTTTTAGTTTAAATATTTTTAGAAATGCCCTGATGAAAAACTACGGAGTGGACTCCTTGGTTACATTTGAACCAAAAACCGACCTTAATTTTGAGTCTTTTTCAAAATATGTACACGGAAACAATATTGAAGAAATTTCACAAGAACTTGAAAGTGCAATTACAGGAATACAATCTAATGGTAATCCAAATTTTATTTTCATGGACCTTTCTTTGAAACTTACACGGCTAATACAATAGTTTTTTTCTATTGTTTTTTTTTATTTATTTTTTTTTACTATTAACCTACAATTAAACAAGTGCCTCTATTTGTTTTATAAATTTTGTGGTTTACAGATTCTATGGGTTGATATATAATAGGCGCTTAAAACGCTTTATTTTTTGTTTTTAAAGATAAAAACATTTGATGACGGGTTTTTTGAAACTAAAGAATACGCATTTGAAAGAAGTCCAAAGAAAAAACCTTTAAAAAACCATAGTTTAGATTTTTTATATTTTTCAGACAACATTGAAACATAATACGCGTCAAAAAAAACTGGTTTTGTATTAATCAAAGAAAAGTTGAGACTATCTAAAACAGTGATCAGCCCTTTTTTTGAAAAATGCCAAAGGTGCCTAGGAACATCATATCCAGCCCAATACTTTCCATAATGTATAGAGTCATAGGAAAGATGGTTGGGACAGGCTATTATTAAAATTCCACCTGGTTTTAAAAGCCTTTGTAACAAAGCAAGCGTTTTATTATAAGAGTTCACATGTTCTAAAGAGTGCCACATGGTTATAACCGAAAAAAAATTTTCGCCAACACCATTTAAAGACTCTATGTTGTTGAAAACGTTTTTGGTAGGCGTATAAAAAAGCGGCTCAAAACCAAACGCATTATAACCCTTCTTTTCTAAGGTTTTTAAAAAGTGCCCTCCGCCTGATCCATAGTCTAAAACATTTTTTTTTACGCCTGAGTACTTCGTTATAAGTTTTGTTTTAGAGTGAAGGTTGGTTTTTCTAACAAAAGAGTAAATTTTAGAAAAAACAGAGTTGTTTGATTTGTGTGATAAATATTTGTCAGAGTTGTAATACCTTGATATATCCGAGAAGACCGGTCTTGGGACGGTTTTCAAAACCCCTTTAATTTCTGTTTCTTTAAGAGCAAACTCTTCTTGTGTTAGAAAATAATCTTTAATCCTCATAACAAATATTTTGCGTGTTCCACATGGAACACTACCTGCCCATATACACCATCAAAACACTTATGTCGTTGGGCGAGACACCACTAATTCTAGAGGCCTGAGAAAGTGTTGTTGGTTTAATTTTATTTAATTTTTGTATTGCCTCAGTAGACAAAGACTTTACTTTAGAGTACTCAAAAGTTGGCGGTATTTTTAGAGCCTCTAAATTGTTTAACTTCATGGCATTTGCCTTTTCTTTTTCAATATATCCTGAATATTTTACCTGTACCTCTGTTTGCTCCAAAACCTCAACATCTGGCTTATGTTCTAAAAAATATTTTTTTACAGGATCAAGAGAAAGCATGTCATCCATAGAAATATTTGGCCTAGAAAACACCTTGTAAAGCTTAACAGACTGTTTCGTTTCAGAGGAATTTTTTGACTTTAAAACAGGGTTTATTTCCTCAGGCTTTATGCTTGTTTTTTTAAAGAAAGAAACAAAAGAGTCTGTGTTCTTTTGTTTGTTTTCAACACTTAACAGTCTTTTTTTGGACGCCAAACCAAGCTTATGAGACCTGTTTGTTAGACGAAGGTCTGCGTTATCTTGCCTTAAAAGAGTTCGATATTCTGCACGAGAGGTAAACATCCTATAGGGTTCTTCGGTTCCTTTTGTGATAAGATCGTCAATCAAAACACCTATATAAGCTTCATCTCTTTTTAAAACAAAAGGATCTTTTTCGTTTATTAAAAGGTGTGCATTAATGCCCGCCATTAGGCCTTGAGCTGCAGCCTCCTCATAACCTGTGGTTCCGTTTATTTGACCGGCAAAGAAAAGCCCTGACAATGGTTTTGTTTCTAGAGAATTCTTCAGTTGGGTCGGAGGGAAGTAGTCGTATTCAATTGCATAGCCTGGCCTAAAAAACTTAACGTTTTCAAATCCAGCAACAGAGCTTAGCGCCTTAAACTGTATGTCTTCTGGAAGAGAAGTGGAAAAGCCGTTTACGTAAACCTCGACGGTATTCCAGCCCTCAGGCTCAACAAAAATCTGATGCCTATCTTTTCCGGAGAAACGATTAATTTTATCCTCAATTGACGGGCAATATCTTGGCCCAACACTGTTAATTGCGCCATTAAACATTGGCGACCTGTCAAACCCTTCTCTTAATAAATCATGAACCAGCGGGCTTGTATAGGTCATGTGACAATCAAGTTGTTTTATAAGGGGTGTTGTTTTTTTTGAATAAGAAAACTTTGACGGGTTTTGGTCTCCTGGTTGCGAAATCATAACGTCATAGTTTAAAGACCTTCCATCAACCCTTGGCGGTGTCCCTGTTTTCATTCTTCCGGACTCAAAACCAAAATCAGTTAAAACTTCGGTTATACCAAAAGATGCCTTCTCTCCCGCGCGACCTCCACCAAACTTTTTTTCGCCAATATGAATTAAACCGTTAAGAAAAGTGCCGTTTGTAAGTATAACTGACTTAGAGTGGATTTCTAGACCGAGCGATGTTTTAACACCAACAACTTTATCTCCTGAAACAAGTATGCTAGAAACCATTTCTTGATAAAAGTCTAGATTTTTAGTTTTCTCAAGCATATTTCTCCAAGATTCAGCGAAGCGCATTCTGTCTGATTGTGCTCTTGGGCTCCACATAGCCGGACCTTTAGACTTGTTAAGCATTTTGAATTGTACCGCAGAAACATCTGTAACGACTCCGCTGTATCCACCAATCGCATCAATCTCGCGTACAATTTGTCCTTTTGCTATTCCACCCATTGCAGGATTGCAAGACATTTGTGCAATGTTTTGAAGATTCATTGTAATTAAAAGCGTTTTGCTGCCCATATTGGCAGCAGCGGCGGCAGCCTCTGAACCAGCATGTCCAGCGCCGACAACAATAACATCATAAACCTCTTTAAACATCTCTATTGTTCCACGTGGAACGCTTTTAAATTATCGTCTTCTTTTTTTCTAATAACCTTTGATTCGTCTACATTAGAATCATCATAACCCATAAAATGTAACAAACCATGAACCATAACCCTTAAAAGTTCGTCTTGAAACGGAACGTTAAACTTTTTAGAGTTTTCTAAAACCCTTTCTATAGAAATGGCTATGTTGCCATTGAGTACGTTGTCTACAGAGTCGTTGAAAGAAATAACATCGGTAAAATAATCATGACCTAAATGTTTGTAATTCAGATCTTTAAGGTCGTTGTCATTAAAAAAAGCATAAACCAGCTCTCCAATACAATACCCTTCAGATTTGGCTGCTTTTACAAGCCACTCTGTGATAACACTCTCATCATCCAAGGAAAAAGTGGTATTATAAACGTATTCTATGCGCATTTAATTTTTTTGCAAATATAGCTTGTTAAAGTTTATATTGAAAAAACACTTTTTTGTTTATTATTTTAGGGCAAAACAAACGTTTGAATAAATAAATGGCTGTGTAGAGGTTTAATAAACCAACTAAGTCCTTATTTTTGTAAAAAAATGAACAACTCTATTCGTGTGCGTTTTGCTCCAAGCCCTACTGGCCCCTTGCATATAGGAGGGCTTAGAACAGCGCTATTTAACTATTTGTTTGCAAAAAAAAACAACGGAAGTTTTATCCTAAGAATAGAGGATACTGACAAAAACAGGTATGTGGCCGGAAGCGAAGAACACATTATCGATTCGTTAAGATGGTGTGGTTTAGAGCCGGATGAAAGCCCTTTTAACCCTGGAAGAAACGGGCCTTACAGACAAAGCGAGAGGGGAGAAATGTATAAAAAAGCGATACAAGAACTGATTGATAAAAAAAGGGCCTATTACGCTTTTGACACAAAAGAAGATTTAGAAAAATATCGTTATGAGCATGAAAAAAAAGGGCGGGTTTTCTCTTACAGCTACGAAAACAGAAAAACTTTAAAAAACTCTTTGAGTTTGAGCGAAAAAGAGGTTTCTAAGATGATAGTTTCAGGAAAGCCGTATGTGGTTAGATTTAAATCACCGACTAACAAAACTATAGTTTGTAAAGATGTTTTAAGGGGTTCTGTCTCTGTAAACTCAAACATGGTTGATGATAAAATTTTATATAAAAGTGATGGTATGCCAACATACCATTTTGCAAATGTTGTGGATGATATGGCTATGGAAATAACTCATGTGATTAGGGGGGAAGAATGGTTGCCCTCTTTACCATTACATTGGATGATATACGATGCTTTTGAATGTCCTAAAAAACCTTTATTTGTTCATTTGCCACTTATACTAAAACCTGTAGGGAAAGGAAAGTTATCAAAAAGAGATGGCGATAAATTTGGTTTTCCTGTGTTCGCAACTTCTTGGAAAGAAAAAAACAAAGAAGAGATAAGGGGCTACAAGGAGCTTGGATATCTTCCTGCATCAGTTGTTAATTTCCTGAGCCTTCTTGGGTGGAATCCGGGTAACGAAAAAGAAATATTCTGCCTTTCTGAACTTGTTAATGAATTCGATTTTAAAGGGCTTAACAAGTCTGGGGCTAGATTTGATCCTGAAAAAAACAAGTGGTTCAATCACAGCCATATACAAAAAACTGAAAACAACGTTTTTTCATCAGTGATAAAAGAAGAGTTTCGAGAAGCTCATAAAACATACAACAGCCAACAAACAAGCAAGATAATAGACCTTGTAAAGCCAAGGCTAGAAACTATAAATGATCTTTCTAAAGTTTGTGAGTTTTTCTATGTTGATCCTGTTGTGTTTTCAGAAAAGAGTCTTAAAAAATTTAAAAACGTAAATAGTATTGAAATTTTAAAATCTATCGCTGTTTTGCTTGAAGACAAAGAGGGTGAGGAAAATTTAAAAGAAAACCTGAAGGCTTTGTCTAAAGAAAAAGATTGGGGGTTTGGCAAAGTTTTAGGGTTGCTTAGAATCTCTGTTGTTGGAGATCTTTCTGGGCCAGACTTATTTGAAATTATTTCCTTAGTTGGGGGTGAAACCTGTGTAAAAAGAATTTCATCACTAATAAGTTTTCTAGAAAAAAAATAAAAACATTCTGGCTAGAACGTTTTATTTAAAGGTTTTCTTTTTGTATCTTAACATCTAACCTTAATTCTTTATTTATATGATTTATTCACTTCCTTTAATTGTATTATTTTCTGTTTTAATTTTATATGGAACCTTTTTTATTGTCAAACAACAATCTGCAGCAGTAGTTGAAAGGTTTGGTAAGTTTACATCCGTCAGACACTCTGGACTACAATTAAAAATTCCAATAATAGACCGTGTGGCGGGAAGGCTAAGCTTAAGAATTCAACAATTAGATGTTGTTGTTGAAACAAAAACCAAAGACGATGTTTTTGTTAAGGTTAAGGTTTCTGTTCAATACATGGTTATCAAAGACAAGGTGGACGACGCGTTTTATAAACTTGACTATCCTCAAGATCAAATTACTTCATATGTTTTTGATGTTGTAAGGGCAGAGGTCCCTAAAATGATTCTTGATGATGTTTTTGAAAAAAAGGATGACATTGCTATTGCAGTAAAAGGCGAATTAAACGATGCTATGAAAAACTATGGTTTTGACATAATAAAAACCCTTGTTACCGATATTGATCCAGATGCTCAAGTAAAAGAATCTATGAATAGAATTAACGCTTCTGAAAGAGAAAAAGTAGCTGCACAATTTGAGGGAGACGCTCAAAGAATTTTAATTGTTGAAAGAGCAAAAGCTGAAGCAGAAAGCAAAAGGCTTCAAGGGCAAGGAATTGCAGATCAGAGAAGAGAGATTGCTCGTGGTCTTGAAGATTCTGTGAAGGTTTTAAACGGAGTAGATATAAACTCTCAAGAAGCCTCTGCGTTGATTGTTGTTACACAACACTACGACACTTTGCAGTCAGTTGGCTCAGAAAGTAATAGTAATTTAATTTTACTTCCAAACTCTCCTCAAGCAGGGTCAGAAATGTTGAACAACATGGTTGCCTCTTTTACTGCTAGCAATCAAATCGGAGAAGAAATGAAAAAAGCTGCTCTTAGAAAGGAAAAAGAAAAAGGAAACAAATAAATTATTTTTTCCAATTATCTCTAAGCCCAACAGTTTTGTTAAAGACAATCTTTGAGGGGGTGTTATTGTCAACAACAAAATAGCCTAATCTTTGAAACTGAAACTTCTGCCCAACCTGTGCTTTTGAAAGAGATGGCTCTGCATATGCAAAACATGTTGTGGAAGAGTTTGGGTTTATCATAGACATAAGCTCTTCTTCACTTTGCGCGTCTGCTGGGCTTGGGTGTTCAAAAAGCCTGTCATACTGGTTTACCTGAACCTTAATTGCTGTTTTTTTAGAAACCCAGTGAAGAGTTCCTTTAACTTTTCTTTGACTTTCTTCAGTTCCAGATCCACTTCTGCTTTTTGGGTCATAAGTACACAAAACCTCTTTTATAGAATTGTCTTTATTGTATACAACACTTGTTGCTTTTATAATATAGGCGCTTTTTAACCGAACCTCTTTTCCTATTGTTAGCCTGAAAAACTTTCTGTTTGCTTCGGCCTTAAAATCCTCCTGTTCAATGTAAATCTCTTTGCTAAAAGGAATTTCTCTAACTCCAGATGAGGGATTCTCAGGATTGTTTTCAGAAAAAACGGATTCTTGTTTGTCGTCCGGATAGTTGGTAATTGTAAGTTTTAGTGGGTTTATAACAACCATAACTCTGTTGGACGACTTATTAAGCTCTTCTCTAGCACAAAACTCTAATAACGATGCCTCTATTATGTTTTCTCTTTTTGCCACTCCAGCCAGCCTAACAAATTCTTTTAGGGCAGAAGGAGGATAACCTCTTCGTCTTAACCCTGAAATGGTAGGCATTCTTGGGTCATCCCAGCCCGAAACAATCCCTTTCTTGACCAAAAACATTAGTTTTCTTTTTGAGGTAATTGTATGGCTAAGGTTTAATCTTGCAAATTCTCTTTGTTTTGGTCTAACCTTGTTTTTTTGAACAAGATTGTCTAAAAACCAGTCATAAAGCTCTCTGTGTGGCTTAAACTCAAGTGTGCACAAAGAATGTGAAATTTGTTCAATGTAGTCTGATTGTCCATGAGCCCAGTCGTACATTGGATAAACACACCACTCGTTTTTTGTTCTTGGGTGTGGTTTTTTTAAAACCCTGTATATAACCGGATCCCTCATGAGCATGTTTGCAGAGCCCATGTCTATTTTAGCCCTAAGAACGTGCTCTCCTTCGTTGAAAACACCACTTGTCATTTTGTCAAACAAAATCTGATTTTCTTCGATGGTTCTTTTTCTATAAGGGCTGTTTGTCCCTGGTGTTGTTGGTGTTCCTTTTTGTTTTGCTATTTCTTCAGAAGCTTGGGAATCAACATAAGCAAGGTTCTTCTTTATAAGCTCTTTTGCCCATACGTGTAGTTGATCAAAATAATCTGAAGCATATCTTTCTTCAGACCAAGAATATCCAAGCCAGGAAACATCTTCTTTTATTGAATCTATGTATTTTTGTTCCTCTTTTTCAGGATTTGTATCGTCAAATCTCAGAACAACGGGTGAAAAATACTTTTTGGCCAAACTAAAGTTAACCCAAATTGCCTTGACATGGCCTATGTGGAGAAACCCGTTTGGTTCTGGTGGAAATCTAAATTTTAAGAGCCTTTTATTAAAACCTAAAGAAAGATCTTCGTCAATTATGTTTTCGATAAAGTTTTTAGAATCGTTCACTTAAATAAAAAAACAAAGTTAAATAATTCCTGAGTCTTTTTATTCCTTTGAGCTATCTTTGTTTAATGGGAAAAATCAAGCTAAAAAACATTCGTTGTTACTCATTCCATGGGTGCTTAAAAGAAGAAGCAAAGATTGGCGGCGAGTACTTAGTTAATTTAACAGTAAAAGCCAACTTAAAGAAAAGTTCGGACTCTGATAATTTAAAAGACACCGTTGATTATGTTTTGTTAAATAAAATTGTAAAAGAACAAATGTCTAAACCCTCAAAACTTCTTGAAAGTGTGGCTAAGAGAATTCTTGATGCTGTTTTTATTAATGACAACAGGGTTGTTTTTTGTTCAGTTGACATTGCAAAAATTTGCCCTCCTATAAACGGTGATGCTGAAAGTGTATCCGTAAAATTAGCCCAGAAAAGAGATTGTAAAATCTAAAAAAGTGTATTTTTGCCGAGCATTGGCACTGTGGCCGAGTGGCTAGGCAGAGCTCTGCAAAAGCTTGTACAGCGGTTCGAATCCGCTCGGTGCCTCTAAAACCCCTTACTTATAAGGGGTTTTTTATTCCATAAAACCCTTAAACATTAACACAAAACCTATGATTAAAATAATTGTGTTTACCGCCACTTTTATCTTGTTAATCACGTTTTTTGTTAGGCTTTTCTTTAGTTGCTGGGCTAAATATATCTTTCCAAGATCTATACTAAAATATGTTCCAACAATAACTGAAAAAAATATTACAAGCTTGTATTTTGTTTCTTTAAACTCAGGGCCATAGTTAGCAACAATTAATATCCAAAAGACAAGAACAGCAAAATTTATAATGTTCAGCAAAAAGCCCCGAATCATGTTTTTAAAAAGGTTTGGAGAAGCTTTCTCTTTGTCAAAACTAAACTCTTCTGTTTTTTCTTTGTTTTGATACATTCCAAAAAGAGTAATAACAGCATAAAACGCAAGCAAAACACCTCCTAATACTTTCCAGGAAGGGTTTTCTTGTATAGATTCTAAAAGGCTGCTGGTACTAGCGTATGCTACTGCAAAAAACACAATTTCTGAAAAAACAACACCAAGGTTAAAAAAAACGGCCGCTTTAAAACCTTTGCTAACGCTTACTTCAAGAATTGTAAAAAAAACTGGGCCTATCGTGAAAGACAGTATTATTCCTAAAAAAACAGCAGGAAGAAACTCGCTAATCATTTGTTGACTCTATTATACTGCCTCCAAGTGAAATAACCTGGTTAAATGTCTTTGGTTTTCCATAAACCTCTATCGAGCCTCCAAGAGAGGAGTTTGCTTCAAAAACGTCTCTAGCGTAAGCTTTACAAGAACCTCCGGATGAAGCTTTAACGTCTGTTTGGCTTGATGTTAATTCGTATGCTTTAATTATTGCACCGGATTTTACATTCGCATTAAAAGAAAAGGTGTTTCCTTTAAGGTTTATGACACCCCCGCTATTCGCGTTTGCTGTGGCTTTCTCTGTGTTTATATCAAGATCGATTTGACCACCAGAAGCCGATTTTAAGTATATTGTCGATTGCTCTATTTTATTTTTTGAAATTACAGTTGCCCCTTCTTTTGCTTCGATTAAAAAAATTCTGCTCTTGTGAGTTAATTTTACAACCGTATTTTGTCCTTTTAATTTTTTTACTAATTGCATCCTAACAACCAACGACCCTGTTTTGTTTATAACCACAACATTATCAATATTATCTCCTGTAATTTTTATTTTGTTTTCGTCCCCTGGCTCCAACACAACATTTATTCCGTCTAAAACTTTTAGTTCTTGAAAATCACCTATATTTTTTTCAATTTGTGAGAAAAGAATTTGTGATAAAAAAAGAAAAATGTATTTATTCATTTATTATAAATTATTTGATAAAATTACGTTTTTTCTAATAAGGTATAATTTATGTGGTTTTTTATCTCGTTTACACCATCTACTTTTATTTTAATACTGTCACCTAGCCTGTATTCTTCCTTAGTGTGTCTTCCTATTAGTAACATTTCTTTTTCGTTGTAGACAAAATAGTCCCCTGGTACGTTTTTGATTTGAATAAATCCTTCGGCTTTGCTTTCTTCCGTTTCTACAAAAAGGCCCCTATCATTAATGCCAGAAATTATTCCACTAAAAACTCTTCCTATTTTTGTGGACATATATTTTACTTGCATAAATTTAATAGACGCTCTTTCAGCTTTTGTTGCAATTTCTTCTCTTTTTGAACTGTGTAAACATTTTTTTTCTAAATCTTTTTTTGTTTTATTTTTGTTTAATATTTCTTCAAGTTCCCTGTGAACAATAACATCTGGGTATCTTCTAATAGGCGATGTAAAGTGTGTGTATTTTTCAAAATTTAATCCAAAATGTCCAATGTTTTTAGTGGAATATTTTGCTTTACTCATACTTCTAATAACCAAGGTATCTATTAAGTTTTTTTCTGGTGTACCCTCTGTTTGTTTTAAAAGCAAGTTAAGCTCTTTGTTTAGGTTTTTTGAGTCTCTTAGACTGGTTTTATAACCAAGTTTTTTTGTAATTCTTTCAAGGGTTATAATTTTTTCATCATCTGGAAAATCATGTATTCTAAAAATTCCCTTTTTTTGTTTTGTAAAAAGTTCAGCAACTTTTTTGTTTGCCAAAAGCATATACTCTTCTATTAACTTGTTTGCTTGTTGCTGCTTTTTTATTTTAGTTTTTATTGGGTTTTTATTTTGGTCTAGAACAAAACCAACCTCAGTTTTATTAAAAGAAATAGAGCCTTGTTGATGTCTTTTTTCTCTTAGTGTTTCTGCAATTTTATTAATTTTTAAAACCGCTTTTATTATGTCAAATGAAATGTTTTTTTCTTTTTTGTTTAAAGAAATCTCTTTTGGAATTATGCTAGATTTATTCTCTATAATATATTGGGCCTCATTATAAGAAAAACGTTCGTTTGAATTTATTATTGTCTTTCCAAACCATTCTTTTATAAGCTTTCTATTATCAAAAACAAATAAAACAGAAAAAGCATATTTATTTTCTTTGGGATTAAGAGAGCATAGATTGTTTGAAATTGTTTCAGGCAACATAGGAACAACTCTATCAACTAAATAAACTGATGTTGCTCTTTTTTGAGCTTCTAAATCAAGAGGTGTATTTTCTTTTAGAAAATGTGACACGTCTGCAATATGTATTCCTATTTCAAAAACATCTTCGTTTATTTGTTTAAAAGAAATCGCATCATCAAAGTCTTTCGCATTATCAGGATCAATAGTAAAAGTTGTTATTTTTGTTAGATCTTTTCTTTTTTTGTCTTCTATTTTATTTTGGAGCAGTTTTAATTCCTTAGCTTCTTTTATGTGTTTTTCTTCGAATTCGTATGGTAACTCAAACTCTTCTAAAATAGCGTGTATTTCATTATTTACTTCTCCTTTTTGTCCAAGGTTTTTTATTATCTCTGCAAGAGGAGTAGATCCTGACCAGTCTTTTATTTTAAAAACTATAATGTCGTTTTCGTTTAAAGTTTTCTTTTTAATATTAAAAAGAACGTTGTCTTTATTTGAATTATATTCAACATATTGTTTGTTGTTTTGAAAAAAAACAGTTCCTACGTATTGTTTTTTATTTCTTTTTATTACATCAACAACTTTTACTTCTTTTGAGTTAATTATTAAACAATTAACTCGATCGCCATTTAACGCATTTTTTATGTTTTCTTGTTTTATATAAAAATCTTTATCATGATCTTTTGATATTAAATATGCTGATCCTTTTTTTGTTTTATCAATTTCTCCTTCTACATAGTTTGATTTATTTAATAAAAATTTTCCTGGGGAAACCTCTAATATGTAATTATTGAAACTTAAATTTTGTAGAGATCTTTTAATGAGTTTTTCATTTTTTTCTCTTATGATTGCCTTAAGTTGTCTGAAATTAAAACCTTTTTTTGGGTCGTTTTTTAAAACTTCTAAAATTAAGTTATCGTATTTTATTGTTTTTTTCTTACTCATTTATAAAACAAAGATAATTCTAATAAAACTTAACTATTAAAAGAATAGTCAACAAATAATAATAATAATAATAAATTTTAAAAAAATATTTTAGAATATTATAGCTTGTTAATAGAACTAACAAAAAAAAAAAAAGAAAAAAAACATGTTAGAAATTAACTAAAAATAAACAATAAAAAATATGAAAACAAGAGATAAAACAAGCAGTATAAACAACTGTTAATAAAAAAAATGTTAATAAGAAAAAGAAAAAATATTGTTAATAATTAAAAAAATATTGTTAGATAATTGAAGATAAAAAATAATAAAAGA
>SGZG01000002.1 GCA_004214185.1 Flavobacteriales bacterium
ATTGGAAGAATAAAATTATTTAATTTTTTTGTTACAATTTTAATTGTTTTATTTTTATATACTTCAATTGCAACCTCGATTGCTTTAAAGATTCTTTGTTTTGAAATAGTGGATACAAAAACAATCGGCACATCATCAAAAGGAGAAATAAGTTCTTTTATCATTTTCTCGAATTTTATAACTGACTTTTCGTCTTTTTTAACTAGGTCCCACTTGTTTATTACAATCACAATACCTTTATTATTTCTATGAGCTAACCAAAATATATTTTGAACTTGACCGTCAAATCCTCTAGATGCATCGACTATAAGTAAACAAACATCAGAATTTTCAATTGACCTAATAGATCGCATAACAGAGTAAAACTCCAAATCCTCTTTTACTCTTGCTTTTCGACGAATCCCTGCAGTATCAATTATGTTAAATTCAAAACCATACTTATTATAATATGTATCAATACTATCTCTTGTAGTTCCAGCTATTTCCGTTACAATATATCTTTCTTTACCAATTAAAGTATTAATAAAAGAGGATTTCCCTGCGTTTGGCCTTCCAACAACTGCAAAGCTTGGTATTGATTTTTCAATTTTCTTTTCAGTTTTTGGAAGAGATTTAATTAAATCATCTAGAAGTTCTCCAGTACCTGAACCATTAATTGCAGAAATAGGATATATCTTTTCAACTCCAATTTTATAAAACTCCAGAGTATTTTCTTGTCTTTTTGAATTATCTACCTTATTTACGACCAATAAAAACTTTTTCTCTGATTTTCTAAGTAATTTAGCAACTTCTTGATCCATTCCTGTAATTCCTGACTCTGAATCAACCATAAATATTATCAAATCAGATTCTTCAATTGCAAGATTTACCTGTTTATCAATCTCTTTAACAAAGACATCTTTACTTCCAACTAAATACCCTCCAGTATCAATAAGTGAAAATTCCTTCCCATTCCAAAATGACTTTCCATAATTTCTATCCCTAGTTACTCCACTTATAGAATCAACTATTGCCTCCCTTCTTTGAATCATTCGATTGAAAAAAGTAGATTTTCCTACATTAGGCCGACCAACAATAGCTACAATTGAACTCATTTTTCAAAAAAAAATAAAATTAACTCTTTTAATTTTAAATACTTAATATATTCAAATATCAATTTTTATATCCAAATCTTTTTAGTTGTGATTGTGAATTTCTCCAATTCTTATTTACCTTAACAAATAATTCAATATTTATTTTTTTTCTAAAAAATGACTGCAAAAAAATTCTAGCTCCAATCCCAACTTTTTTCAAAGCTGATCCCTTGTGACCAATTATAATTCCCTTTTGACTTTGCCTTTCTACATATATAAGTGACTTAATATGAATGATTTTTTCTTTTTCAATAAAACTTTCTGTTTCCACTTCAACTGAATAAGGAATTTCTTTTTCATAATTTTTTAAAATCTGTTCACGAATAGATTCATTTACAAAAAATCTTTCAGGTTTATCAGTAATTTGATCCTTTGGAAAATAAGGTGGATAAATTGGAAGTTTTTCTATTATATGATTAAAAATCTCCTCAACATAAAAACCAGTTAATGCTGATATTGGGAAAATTTCTGCTTTAGGCAACTTATTTTTCCAATATTCAATTGAAACTTGTAAATCTTCTTGATTACTCGTATCAATTTTATTAATCAAAACAATTAAAGGAGTCTTAATTTTTTCAATTTTCGAAAATAATACTTCATCTTTGATTTTCGTTTCTCCTATTTCAATCATGTAAATTAAAATATCTGAATCTTCAATTGCACCTTTAACAAATTCCATCATAGAATTTTGCATTTGATAGTTTGGCTTTATAACACCAGGGGTATCAGATAAAACAACTTGAAAATCTTCTCCATTTATAATTCCTAAAATTCTATGTCTGGTTGTTTGAGCTTTTGAAGTAATTATTGATATTTTTTCACCGACCCACGAATTCATTAATGTAGACTTACCTACATTCGGATTTCCAATAATCGATACATATCCAGATTTATGTTTCATAATTTAATATAACAAATGTAAGGAGATCTATTGATCTGCGTTTGTTGTTGAAAATAAAGTTTGTATATTTGAAATCCAAATCGCGGGATAGAGCAGTAGGTAGCTCGTTGGGCTCATAACCCAAAGGTCACAGGTTCGAGTCCTGTTCCCGCTACTAAAACAATAAAACGGTTATACTATTATATAGTTAACCGTTTTTTTATTTCTGAAGTGATAATTTGGTCTAATATTCTACAGATACCCATATTTTACTCAGTACAGGAACCCACATCAATTTCGCTGTATAAATTTGGGTCGTGGTTTGGGTCTTCGACCGTATTAGCCATCATTGAAATTTTAACAATTTCGTCACTTGTAGAAAAACAAAGTTGATGAAAGTTGTCGTTGTCATTTATATCTACTATGGAAATAGGTACATGCGGTATTAGATCTCCAGAACAGTAAGAATAGCCAACATAGTACTGAAATAAGTCAGATTCAGTATCACCACCTATAAACGGTGTGATACCACCATTCCAAGCAACTTGAACCGTTTGTGTTCCCGAATTACATTCATTCAGATTGCCATCAATTCTTTGGGCAAAGAATAAACTTGGTCCATCAGCAAGCGGAATAACATTTGTGGTAGTGATTCCGTTTAAGTTTATGATTGCTGAACATACGGACTCTCCAGAAAAGGTATCAGTTGTAAATAAATCCCCTACAACTCTAACTTCAACAGGTGGATTAATAACAGCGGTACCGAATTCACCTAAGAGAAGTACAGTTCGATTTTCTCCATTTTCATCTGCGGGGGCCATAGAAACACAAATAGGGGTATGTATATTTCCTAGGCTATCTATAACTTCAAAATCAGTTTCCGATAAACTGGATGCATCTAATGGGAATTTAAAATTAACAGGCATACCATCTAACAGGCCTGCTTGTTGATTACATAAAAATAGACTTGGTAGTGCATTATCAAGTCCAAAAAAAGCCGACACAAGAGTATCTTGTATTTCTTCTGAAGCATATTCTCCTGTGCAATCATTAGTGACCTGTTCTTGAGGGTCTTCTTTTTTGTTACACGAAAACAAGAGAATTATGATGGACAATCTCAAAACATTTTTCATTTTAGTTGTTTAATAGTTCAGACCCTAAATATCAAAAAAAGTTTAAGTTGTAATCATGGAAGCTGCAACTTTGAATAATAGGGGGAGGGGAAATCAAAATCATATTAGTTCTACTTTTCCTAATAAGAGTCATTAAGTGATGAGTGTCAATTAAGTCTTTTGAAGTAAAACTAATGTTCGATATTTCCAATGAGTTATCTACTAAAACAATAAAACGGTTATACTTTTATAAAGTGTAGCCGTTTTTTTATTTTTGAACATGGTTAAATCATGGGAAGAAAATCATAGATGAAAAAGATATTAAAAATAGCCTTATTATCACCAATAATTCTAATTCTATTACTATTAGCGTTTTTATCAATTAAATATTCGCCAACTTATGTTTACCGAACTATTACAATGAATGTGGCAGATGTTTATGACTACAAAAACTTTGAAAACAGGGTAATAAAAGGGTCTGAAAACTCTTTTAATTTTGAAGAAAAACTGGAGGAGGCTTATATAGAATCGGTGTTTGATGATCGAGTTTCAAAATCTGGCTTCAATTCATTTGATGAATGGGCAGAACAATCGCAAACTACTGCCTTGATTTTCATTCGAAGAGACACCATAGTTTATGAAAAGTATTTCAATGGATTTTCAAGAGATTCCTATTTTCATTCTCAATCAGTCGCTAAATCATTTATTTCTTTTCTGATTGGAGCCGCTATTGATGGGGGATTAATCAAAAGCGTTGATGAACCAATAACGCAATATGTCCCAGAATTAATCAAACGTGACCCACGATTCGAAAAGATAACTATTAAGAATCTTCTCGAAATGCGTTCGGGTATTAAATACAACACTGATTTTTTACCCTTTATCAACATTCATGCACCATGGAACGATGAAGTAATAGGTTATTACCACCCTAATCTACGAAAAATACTACTCGAAGAACTAGAAGTTGAATCTGAACCTGGTGAAGCATTTGAATACAATAACTATAATACAAGTTACCTAGGTTTAATTATTGAACGTGCAACTGGAAAGACTGTCTCAAAATACTTAGAAGAAAAACTTTGGTCGCAAATTATGGAGTACGATGCTTTGTTTTCAATTGATAGCAAAGAATCTGGCTTTGAATATATGCCGAGTAGACTTATAGCAAGAGCTATAGATTATGCGCGATTTGGACACCTTTTTCTAAAAAAGGGAGATTTTAATGGAAATCAAATTATTTCAGAAAATTGGGTTGTAAAATCAACAACTGAGGATAAAACGATTTCTCGTGACCATTACCCAGATTGGTTAGGTAGTGGATGTAAACACACCTACTATTCTTATCAATGGTGGGGAAATACTAATTGTGATTCAACTTTTCAGTTTTTTGCAAATGGAAACCTAGGGCAGAATATTTATATTATCCCTGAAAAAGAAACTGTAATTGTTCACTTTGGTAATTCACTGCAGTATTATAATAGTGATTTTGATTTATGGAATGTTGCTTTGCAGTTGAATTAGAAATTAAAGGATAACAATGAATTAAAATAAATACTAGCTGTAACATTGAGTAATTGTACTAGAGTAAATCATAATTATATTAGTTCAACTTTTCATAATAAAGGTCATTATATGATGAGTATCAATTATATCTCTTGGTGTTAGACTTATGTTCAATATTTCTAACGAGTTATCTACAAAAAAAAAAGACCTCAATTTGGGGTCTTTTTTTATTTAATTATAGTTGAGAAATTTATTAATATTATTTATAAGAACCCTCGACAATAAGGTTCGTATTTAAATAATTCTTATTTATATTAAATTTAATAGAGTTTAAAACACTTTTGATTTCTTTGAGTTCTTGAATATATTTTTTTCTATTGGTTTTTAATTTCTTTATAAAGTTCTTAAAATTTACTGGATCAGTATTTTTTAAATTATTATATTTTTTTTCCATTTCATCCCAAGAACTAAATATATTGTCTATATTTTTTTGCAATAAATCAATTTTGTTTTGATAGAAATGCTTACAATTTTCAGTAGATTTATTGTAGCTTTCATTAAGTTGGTCTTTAATAGAACTAATATGATTTTTCCAAATAAGATATTCTTTTGTTTCTCTTAAATTATAAGTTATACCAATAAATGAAAGTAATTTAATAATCCACTTGCTCGGATCAAAAGCAAACCATTTAACTCCATTTCTATAATCCCATTGGAATGTGTGATGATAATTATGGTAACCTTCCCCAAAAGTAAACAAAGAAACAAACCAAGAATCGCGTGCCGATGATTTGTAATCATATGGTCTATTACCAACGTAGTGGCAAAGGGAATTAATAAAAAAAGTTGCATGGTGAACTAAAGTTACTCTTAAAAAACCTGCCCATAAAACTGCTCCTAATGGCCTATTGTATATCAGTCCTACAATTAACGGCAAGATAAAACCTACAATGATTCCTATATGAAAATAATACTTATTTTGAAATTTTATTGCAGGTTTTGATTCTATATCTTTAACACCTTTAATTCTAGATTGCTTTTCTGGTGTATTTTTTATAATCCAACCAATATGTGCATGCCAAAACCCTTCCATAATTGAATATGGATCATCTTTCGTGTCTGACAAATTATGATGTTTTCTGTGATCTGAAACCCATTTCAAAATTGTGTTTTCAAAAGCAAGTGAGCCAAATATCATTAAAATCCATTCAACAAATGAATTTGTTTTAAAAGACTTATGGGCAAATAGTCTATGATAACCCATAGTAATTCCCATTCCAGAAATAAACCAAAAAATTAGTAATAAAATAGGTTCTTGCCAAACAATTCCATTATGATAAACATAAATAGAGGTGCCAAAAATTCCAATTAAAGGAATGATAGTTAAGAAGAAAACCATATTCCAATTGTATTTGCTGTTATTTTTCATTTGATTCATTTTATTTGATAACAATTATTTTAATACTTTTCTATTTGTAAAAATAAGTCATTTGATTGATAAATAATTTATTTACACATGTGGAATTTGTTTTTTTATGTTGTTATTTCTTAAAGCAGAGTCATGTCCTCCTCTTTCAGTTCAGCTATTTCTAAACCACGTAATTTAGTTTAACTAACATAAATAGAGCAAAACTCATCTAGAAAATATTTAAGCTTTGAAATAACTTTTAAATCGTTAACCAATAAGTTAGATATTTGAATGCTTCTCGCTACTAAAACAATAAAACGGTTATACTATTATATAGTTAACCGTTTTATTATTTTTATTAAATTGAGATTAAACAAAAATCTGTTAACATGGTGGTAAATAAATTCTGGTCAAGGTTATTTGGAATATGTGGCATAATTGGAGGATTTACTTTGTTTTCTGGGGATATGCTTTTTTATTATGATCCTTTAAATAGCAATTTATATGAAAATATGGGTAATGCTTCAGACTTAAGAATTATCTACAGTACAGTTAGCGCTTTAATAGCTGCATGGTTTTATGTATTAGGTTGTATTCATGTTTACCAAGCTTTCAAGCCAACAAAACCGCTGGTTAAAAATATTATTTTTGTTTGCTTTATTGCGATCTCAATTTCATACGGAGTAGTTCATGCAGCATTTGTGGCAATTGCAACTTCATCAAAGCTTGCTGTTGAAAATAACCTAAATTTAAATCAAAGTGTATCATTAGCTGTTGAAGCAAATAACATTTTGAGACTATTTGTTTATCCAATATTTGGAGTTTTATCTTTATTGTTTATTACTCAAGTTTGGAAGAAAAAAACATTGTACCCAAGATGGATAATTGTTTTTTTTCCATTGATTCTTTTTTTATCAGAAGGTTTTATTTGTGAAAATTTGTCAGGAAGTATTTCAATAATTGTATGTGGAGGTTATTTAAACCATCTATTGATTATTTTCTTTACTGCCTCCTCCATCGCTTTATGGAATAAGAATGATTAACTGAACTCTATAGATAGTTTTTTCAAAAACTATTAAAAAATTGATATTATATAATTTCGCTAAAACTGGTTCTTCTAAGTTTTACTAAAAAAATGTGTACTGTTATGTATATTAATTGGAAACTAAACTTTTTATTTCTTCATCAAATTCCATCTTAAAGTCTTCAAATGCTTTTCCAGTTGCGGGACCATTAAAGCCTGTATGAATACTATTAACTTTTCCAGACTTATCAATGATTATGGTGGTTGGGTAAGAACGAATTTCTTTAAGCATTGGGAGTTTTTCTTGGGCAATTTTTGTGTCTACACTTCCAAATTGAGCTAGCAATACAGGGTAAGGGATATCAAATCTATCAACCATTAATTGAATTCTATCCATAGCTTTTTTTTCAGTTCTAGCTGCTTCAAAACTTAATGCTACAAATGCTATATCTGTTGAGGGGTTATCTTTAATGTAAGATAGAAAGAATTGAGTTTCGTCTAAACAATTAGGACACCAAGTACCCATGATCTGAACAACAACTACCTTATTTTTAAATTGCTCATCATTTAAACTTACATAATCACCACTAGTATTTTTAAAATTAAATGAAATTGTTTCAAAGCCATCTTTGAGTTGTGTAAGTTCTTTAGAATTTTCAAGCTGATAATTATCATCTTTAATCATCCAAAATTTCGTTATCGAATTACTTTGATAATACAGATTACCATGAATTGTATCGCCTAATTTCGCTGCCTTTATTAAATATGGGTGGGCACCATCAAACGTAGAAAGTAATATTGAATCTTTAAAAACAATTCCAGACAAAAAACGAGTATCACCTGAATTTTTTCTGAAAGTTCCCGAAACTTGATTTCCTTTTTGACTAAAAATACCCAAACCAGGATACGGTTTTTCGGGCCTAAAAACAGTTCTAAATTGGCCATTTAAATCTAGATTTGGAGTTTCATTAGATTCAAATTTAGGTGCATCACTAATTATTGCTTTAAATGATGTTTTAGTACCTGACTCCTCTTTTAAGTAGATACCCTCCAGTGAACCATGACCAACTTTAGCAATTATAACCGCATCAAAAGGAGGCATAAAAATTTTTATAGAATCATTTTCATACCTAATATCATCATATATCAGAGTTTCTTTATCGTTATCTACCTTCATTATCAACTGATCCGAATCTTTGATCAGTTCAAATCTAAATGGTAAAACAGAACCATCTTTTGTTATCATTTCTGCTCTATAGTTTCCTAGTTGGGGCTCTATAGAGGAATTTTGACATGATTGAAATAAAAAAATACTAAAAAAACTTAAAGCTAGTTTTACTAAAATTCGTTTAATAATAGCCATTTAAATACAATATTTACAATTCAAAAAAATATAAAGGAATAATTATTCTTGAAATTTTTTAGAGTAACGTTTCCAAAGTTCAGTTTGGTGTGTTTCCAAACTCAATTTACGACCACTTATGAATGCATGTTCAATAATATTTGTTCTCATATCTAGAGCATCACCCTTAGAAACAAATAATGTAGCATGCTTTCCAACCTCCAAACTGCCAAGCTTATCATTAATACCTAAAATTTTAGCAGAGTTTAAAGTGATTAGTTGTAAAGCAATTTCCTTATCCAGGCCATATGCAGCAAAACTTCCAGCATAAAATGGTAAATTTCTTGTATTCATTCTCTCCATACTTCCACTAACATCAATACTAACTAGTAAACCAGAATTAACTAATTGAGATGCAATTTTAAAGGCTGATTTAGGGTCATCATCTTCGTTGTCAGGAAGTCTATGGGGTCTGGAAACGATTACTGGAATATTATTTTCCTTTAAAAAATCAAGCTGATCAACTGCTCCATTTCCTCCAACCAAAACAATTTTTGATAAACCAATTTTCTTTAAATATGAGATACCATCAACAATTTGTTTTTCATCTTTAGCGTGAAGATAGAGTGTAGTATTACCTTCAAAAACTCCACTCATGGCTTGATATGGTAAATGGACAGGAATCTGATTTTTATTGTATACCTGAGCATTTTCAAAAAAAGTACTCACCTTTTTAACACTTGTTGAATAATTTTTATTGACTTTCAAAGTAGGGTCCTCTCCTAACCACCATCTTCCTCTAGAGTATGGATTTGGCCAATTTAAATGAATACCTTCATCGTTTTCAATCAAAGCGTCCTCCCAATTCCAAGCATCCAGTTGCATTATTGATGAACTTCCAGAAATAGTTCCACCTCTTGGTGTTACTTGAGCTATTAGAACACCATTAGGCCGCATACTTTCAATTATTTTTGATTCAGCATCATAGGCTATTGCTGCTCTAATATGAGGAAGAAAATCACCTATTTCGTCTTCATCTCTTGTTGCTCTAACAGCGTCAACTTCAGCTAATCCTAAAGTTGAATTTGTAGCAATAAATCCCGGATAAACATGTTTTCCATTTGCATTTATTGTTTCTTGATAATTATCCATGTCAGCCTTCAATCCAACATAATCAATTATTCCGTTTTTAAAACCAATGGATCCATTTTTGATAATATCTCCATTTCCAATATGAATATGCGCGTTATAAATTACAATTGATTGTGATTGTAAGTCAGCAGGTGTCTGTTGTGAAAACAGTGAATAACTGGTTCCAACAAATAATAGTATTAAGATATATTTTTTCATAATTTTTAATCTAAAGTTTCACAATGAAATTCCCTCTTGATTCCACTAGGCGGTGCCTGTGTTGCAGAACCATTTTGCTTTTCTATTAACATTTGACCAATTAAGGTTCTCTTTTCTTTATCAATTTCTGCAATTTGATCACTAATTTTATTAGAATCATAGTAAACCACACCTTCAATCATGGTTATTTCTGCTTGACTATAAATTGACATTGGATGGTCTGTCCAAAGAACTAAATCAGCATCCTTTCCAACTTTAATGCTACCTATTCGGTCATCCAAGTGTAACAGCTTAGCAGGGTTTAGAGTTACAAATTTCCATGCTTCTTCCTCTGAAACACCCCCATACTTGACTGCTTTTGCGGCTTCTTGATTTAAACGTCTTGACATTTCTCCATCATCAGAATTAAATGCAACTGTAACTCCTGCGTTGTGCATTATTGCTCCATTGTATGGGATGGCATCTTTTACCTCATTTTTATAAGCCCACCAATCTGAAAAAGTAGAACCCCCTACTCCATGATCAGCCATCTTATCAGCTACCTTGTAACCCTCTAAAATATGGGTAAAAGTATTTATTCTAAATCCAAATCTTTCGGCAACTTTAATCAACATATTTATTTCAGATTGAACGTATGAGTGACAAGATATAAACCTTTTACCATCTAATATTTCAGAAAGAACTTCCATTTCAATATCATAACGAGGTCTTTTAATTTTTGATTTTTGTCTTTTTGAAAGACTATTAAAATTCGACCATTCTTTGGAGTACTCTTTTGCTCTTTGAAAATAATCAACAAAAACCTGCTCAACACCCATTCTTGTTTGAGGAAATCTTGAAAAACTTGACCAATTAGATTGTTTTACATTTTCACCTAAAGCAAATTTTATAAATGGATCACTGCCTTGAATTAGTAAATTATCAATAGTTTCTCCCCATTTTAATTTAATGATTGCTGATCTTCCACCAATTGGATTTGCTGAGCCATGTAATATTTGGATTGTTGTAACACCCCCAGTTAAATCTCTATATAAACCAATATCATCTGGCTCGATAACATCTTCAATGCTTACCTCAGCAGAAGAATTTTGACCTCCTTCATTGATACTTGAAGCTCCTAAATGAGAGTGCTCATCAACAATTCCTGTTGTTAAATGTTTTCCTGTAGCATCAATTGTAACATAATTTTGATTACTTTCTATATTTCCAACTTCTGCAATCTTGCCATCTATTACTAGAACATCAGTGGTTTTGAGAATTCCTTCAGCCTCATTAGTCCAAACAGTAGCATTTTTAAATAAAGTATTTTGACTTAAAGGTCTAGTTGAAAATCCATAAGCCTTATTTGGGTATGTCAATGGAGCTGGATCATAGTAATTTGATTTTTTTACTTTCTTAACAACGGATTTTTTGGCCTCATCTGAATCTACATTCCAAATTATTTCATTTCCATTAAAATCTACACCACTTCCTTTAGCTAAACCATTATCATTAATTTTTGAATTTAATTGAGCATATGCTTTGTTTTTTTCATCAATTAAAGTCAAATAAAACCAACCCTCGTTGTATTTGGCTTTAGTCTTAAGATTAACAGAATCTTTTTTTGCTTTAGCTAAAATTTTACTTTTACTATTTTTTATTTCAACAGAAATTACATTGTCACCAAAATTAAATTTATAATTACCATCAATATCTATTGTAGATGATGAGTTATTAACCACATGTGGTTTACCCATTACCCAATTTTCGTAAATTTTAGTATCATCGTTAAATAATGGTCCTGAACTTACTATAAAGTTGGCAAGCTTTCCTTTATCTAAGGTTCCTATAAGATTTTCTTTCTTTAAAATTTTTGCAGGAACTGTAGTTAAAGATGCTAAAGCTTGGTTTTTTGTTAAACCATACGAAATTGCTTTTCTCAGATTACTCAGAAATTCTTTTGAAGATTTTAATTTACTTGATGTAATTGCAAAGGGAATATTAGCCTTTTCAATAACTGAAGGATTCATTGGAGCTTGACTCCAATGCTTCAATTGTCCCAGATTAATTTTTTTCATCAAAAGAGGATCTGAAACATCATATGGCTTGGGGAAATTTAAAGGAAGAATGAGTTTAGCATTATTCTCTTTCAGTTCATCAACATGTTCATAATCCTGCCCACTAGCAACAACTGTAAAATCAAGCCCCATTTCATTACCGACTTTAACAGCTCTTAGTGTGTTTAATTTATCGTCAGCTAAAAATATCTTTGGTAAACTCTTGTTTTTTATCGCAGCTTCAATTGCTAAATCCTTTTCTTTTACACCGCCTTGAGAATACCAATCTAGATCATGATAAAATTGTCTTATTAAAGCCATGGCTCCCATAACTGATCCTGGATATGATTGTGATGATGTAACGCTTTTTTTAAATGAAAAATGTTCTGCAGTCTTATTAGAAATTAGCCTTTCACTTTCTGAAGATTGATCACTTAGAGCAACCAGTAAACTAGTTCCTCGGTGAATACCATCGTCTCTGTGAGTATTAACTATGCCAAAACCAATTTGACGTAAATCTTTAGCTTTTTTATTATCGTATTTATAATCATTAATAGTATTATAATCACTTAAAATATGGTCATTCCAATAATAACCTTTTCTACTTGATTCATATTGAGCACTTCTGCCCGATCCACTTCTTCTTTTGGGTGTTTGAACTCCAAAATTACTATTTAAATCAATGAAAGATGGATATATATACTGATTGGATTTATCATAAATGATTGTATTACTTGGAAGAATTAAATCTTTACCAATAGCTACAATTGTACCATCGAGTTCTAATAAAGTTCCATTTGTTATCACATTACCTGGTGAAATGATTATGGTAGCATTTGTAAAT
The DNA here is from genome assembly GCA_004214185.1 of Flavobacteriales bacterium. GTDB lineage: Bacteria > Bacteroidota > Bacteroidia > Flavobacteriales > Flavobacteriaceae > MAG-121220-bin8. The sequence continues at coordinate 12,636 of SGZG01000002.1, forward strand.
GCCTTATGATTAAGTTCTTTGGTTTTAACTCCCGAATTTGTTGGAAAATAATCTTGCGAAAACAAAAAGTTTAGAGGAAGAATAAAAATTAATAAAAGTTTTTTCATATTTCTAAATTTATTTCCAATTTAATTAAAAAAGATTGATAATCACTAAATATACTATGCGTGCATAGTATATTTTTATATATTTGTTGTTCAAAAAATTCAAAATTCATGAGTGAAAAATATGTTGATATAGATACTCTAAAGTATTTGCTTTATGATGTACATAATTTAGAAGAATTACTTAAAAGAGAAAGGTTTATTGATCACGAAAAAGAATCTATAGACATGTTTTTAGACTCTAGTAAAGACTTTGCCGATAGAGAACTATTCCCATATTTTAAGGAAATGGATGAAAATCCAGCATATCATAAAGATGGGCAGGTTTATGTACATAAACAAGTAGAGACAATGATGAAAAAAGGAGGAGAATTAGGATTTATCTCCTCTAGTTTTGATTATGAAGTTGGAGGTTTGCAGATTCCACTTATGGCCAGTACTGCATCCAGCTATATTCTTGACGCTGCGAACAATCATTTGCCTGGCTATGCTGGGTTAACTCAGGGTGCGGCTGAACTTATTATTCATTTTGCTGACAAAGATCTATTAGATAAATATGTTCCTGATATGCTCTCTGGCAACTGGGGAGGAACTATGTGTTTAACAGAACCTCAAGCAGGAAGTTCCCTTTCTGATATTGTAACAAAAGCAATTCCTAGTGAGATGGGCTACTACAATATCAGTGGTCAAAAAATATTTATTTCTGCAGGTGATAATCAATATTTAGACAATATTGTTCATTTAGTATTAGCCAGAATTGAAGGAGCTCCAAAAGGAACAAAAGGTATTTCATTATTTATAGTTCCTAAAAATAGAAAAAATGAAAATGGCTCTTTAGAACCAAATGATGTAACTAGTGTTGCTGATTTTCAAAAAATGGGTCAAAAAGGATATTGCACAACCCACTTGGGATTTGGTGATAAAGAAGATTGTCGTGGTTGGCTAGTTGGAGAGGAAAACAAAGGATTGAGTTACATGTTTATGATGATGAATGCTGCTAGAATTGGTGTTGGAAGAGCTGCATCAGCCATTGCTTCTGCAGCTTATTATGCATCTTTAAAATATGCGAATGAGAGACCCCAAGGAAGAAAATTATTAAGTGATGGTAAAAAAAATGTAGAAGAAAGCCAAGCTTTAATTATTGAACATCCAGATGTAAGAAGGATGCTTTTACTTCAAAAGGCGGTTGTTGAAGGTTCTATGAGTCTTGTTTTGTTAGCAGCAAAATATTATGATTTAGAAAAATCAGCTTCATCAGATGAGGAAAGATTAAAATACAACACATTATTGGAAATGATAATTCCAGTGGTTAAAACATATCCCTCTGAAGCTGGAACATATTCTGTTAATAATGGGCTTCAAGTGTTGGGAGGATATGGTTTTTGTGAAGATTTTATTTTACAACAATACTATAGAGATATCAGAATATCTGCAATATATGAAGGAACAACAGGTATTCAATCTCAAGACCTCTTAGGAAGAAAAATCACCATGAATGACGGAAAAGGGTTACATCTTCTAATGAGTGAGGTTATGAAAACTATTAACAAAGCAAGTGAACAAAATGAATTAATAGAATATTCAAAGTCCCTGGGAGAAAAATTAAAGCTTTGTGATAAAATTTTAAAATCATTAATGCCACATGCGTTAAAAGGTGATTTTGAAAAATATCTTGCTGATGCAAGTGTCTTTATGGAATTTTTTAGTTTGATTATAGTAGGTTGGAATTGGCTTGAAATTGCTTCAAATTCAAGTAAGGCCTTAACTGAGAATAACAAAAATTATGACAAAAAATTTCATGTTAGTAAAATCGAAACTATGAAATACTTTTTCGAATACGAACTTCCAAAGACATCTGGGCTTTCAGAAATCCTAATGAACCCAAGCTCTGTTACAATAAAAAAAGAAAGAGAAATTTTAATTTAATCCTTGTTATGTGAACCATCACAATATCCGTTAGGATCAAGTGTATTTCCACAACCACATTTTGGTTTATTTGACATAATTATAATTTTTTTAAAAAAATCAATTTCCATGCCAAATAAAAAAAACTCCTTGAAATTCAAGGAGCTTTTTTCCAAACAAAACAAAATTTTTATTTCTAATTATTTAAGATAGAAACTACTATAAGTTCAGCTCTAGCGAAGTAACTTCCAGATTTAACTGCCCACTCATGAGCATTATATCCTTGATCACAATAATCAGCGTAGGGTTGAGCGCCGTATCTCAGTAGAAGATTAACCATATCTGGTTGATCATTTATTACAGCGTGTATAATTAATGGTTTACCATCCACAATAGCTCTAGAGCTAATTAATCTTTTAGATAATAAATTATTAACCGTGTTGTAGTCGTTATTTATTATTCCTTTTACAACACTTTGGTTAACATCATTATAAAAAACATTTGTATGATTATGAGCAATTATAGATTGAATGTTAAAGATTACTAATACTAAAAAAATATTTTTTATCATTTTTAAATTTTTCTCAAAAGTAAAGTGAATTTTATTGTTTTTATTATGTATTTTAACATATAGTAATACTATATTAACTAAATAAATTAATTTAATATTAATTATGGTAATTAAATACTATTATTGATTATCAATTCTAACATTATGCCAATAAAAGCTGATCTTGAAAACATTCAGATAGAAAACAAATCTTTTTACTACAGAATATTTGATATTAATAATCATGTTCCAAATCATAAATATCAAAAATGGCATTATCACCCAGAGATAGAATTGGTTTTTATAAGTAATGGGGAGGGTAAAAGACAAGTAGGTTTACACCTTTCTAATTATAGAGATGGAGATTTAGTATTAATTGGACCTAATGTTCCTCACACAGGATTTACTGATTCTTTTGATAAAGAAAGAAAAGAAGTTGTAATCCAATTTAAAGAAAATTTTTTAGGTAATTCTCTTTCAAAGGTTTTTGAATTTAAAAAGATTCAAAAACTTTTAGAAATGTCAAAACAAGGAATCGTATTTTTTGGGAAAACAAAAAAAAATGTAGGTATTAGTATGCTTGGATTACAATACGAATCAAGATTTCAAAAACTCATTACTCTTTTAAAGATTTTAGAAACTCTATCTGACTCAAAGGAATATGAAATATTAAACAATAACAAATATTTTAGTAAAAATATAATTGAAAACGAGAGGATTAATAAAGTTTTCAATTATGTAAAACAAAATTACAAAGACAGAGTTTCAATCAAGGAAGCTTCTGAATTAATACATATGACTGAACCTTCTTTCTGTAGATATTTTAAAAAACATACAGAAAAAACCTTTACTGAATTTGTTAATGAGTACAGAATAAACAATGCACTAAAATTATTAGCCCAAACAGAAATTGATATAAAAAATATATGTTATGAATGCGGTTACAATAATTTTTCACACTTTAATAGACTATTTAAAAAAACAGTTAAAATCACTCCATCAGACTATAGAAAAAAAATTATGTCATCCAATGACGATATTTTTTTATAAAATTTAAATTTATTCAGTATTTTAAAGGGAAATTAAATAAAATGGAAAACATTAAATTACTTATTCAATTAATTATTGCACTTGGAATCTTCAATGTCTGGATTATAAATTTTGGAAAAAAATCTAAATACAGAGGAGGAAACGCTTCCAATATGTCAGAAGAGTTTAAAACATACGGATTTCAAAATTGGTTTATGAAATTAATTGGTTTTTTAAAATTATCAATGGCAATTTTACTAGTTGTTGGTATTTGGTACACAAATCTTGTTGAGATTGCGGCTTTTGGAATAGGAACTTTAATGGTAGGCGCAATTTTTTCGCATTTGAAAATTGATGACCCGTTCATTAAATCAATACCAGCACTCTTGATGCTGATTCTTTGTTCAATTTTAATTGTTTTATAGATTAATAGACAGATTTATTAAAATAGTATTATTAAAACTTTGAAATACCCTTTTATAAATTAATTTTGCAAAAAATATTATTACATGGCGTTTAACATTGATATGATCGAAAAGGTTTACGATGAAATTAAAACCAAAGTAGACAAAGCCAGAGAGCTAACTAAAAAACCCCTAACACTTTCTGAAAAAATTTTATATTCTCATTTATGGAATAATGAACTAAAGTCGCCCTTCAAAAGAGGAAAAGACTATGTTGACTTTGCTCCAGACAGAATCGCTTGCCAAGACGCCACTGCACAAATGGCATTGCTTCAGTTCATGCAAGCCGGTAAAAAAAAGGTTGCTGTTCCAACAACCGTTCATTGTGATCACTTAATACAGGCATCAGTAGGAGCAAGTAAAGATTTGCAATCTGCTTTAAACAACAGTAATGAAGTTTTTAATTTCTTAGAATCTGTATCAAATAAATATGGAATTGGGTTCTGGAAACCAGGAGCTGGAATTATCCACCAAGTTGTACTTGAGAATTATGCTTTTCCTGGTGGAATGATGATTGGAACTGATTCACATACAGTTAATGCAGGTGGATTAGGTATGGTTGCGATTGGTGTAGGAGGAGCAGATGCTGTTGATGTTATGGCCGGAATGCCATGGGAATTAAAGTTTCCTAAACTAATTGGAGTCAAGTTAACTGGAAAACTTTCAGGTTGGACGGCTCCAAAGGATGTTATATTAAAAGTTGCAGGAATTTTGACTGTAAAAGGCGGTACTGGTGCTATTATAGAATATTTTGGACCAGGAGCTGAATCAATGTCATGCACTGGAAAAGGGACAATTTGTAATATGGGAGCAGAAGTTGGAGCCACTACATCAACTTTTGGTTATGATGAGTCTATGGAACGATATTTAAGATCAACTGATAGAAACGATGTTGCTAATGCTGCTAACAAAGTTAAAGATTACCTTACAGCAGATAAAGAAGTTTACGAAAATCCTGAAAAATATTTTGATCAAGTTATTGAAATTAACTTATCAGAACTAATGCCACACGTTAACGGACCATTTTCACCTGATATTGCAACTCCAATAAGTGAAATGAGTAAAAAATCAAAAGAAAATGATTGGCCAATAAAGGTAGAATGGGGACTAATAGGATCATGTACAAATTCATCATATGAGGATCTGTCTAGAGCCGCATCAATAGCACAACAAGCTATTGATAAAAAACTTGAAACTAAAGCTGAGTTTGGAATTAATCCAGGTTCAGAACAAGTTAGATTTACAGCTGAAAGAGATGGGTTCTTAGAAATCTTTGAAAATCTAAACGCCAAAATATTCACTAACGCATGCGGACCCTGTATTGGCCAATGGGCAAGAGAGGGAGCGGATTTAAAAGAAAAAAATACAATTGTTCACTCATTTAATCGAAATTTTGCTAAAAGAGCTGACGGTAATCCAAATACTCATGCATTTGTTGCATCACCTGAAATGGTTGCAGCAATAGCAATTTCAGGTAAATTGGATTTTAACCCAATTACAGATAGCTTAATAAACTCTGATGGTGTGGAAGTTAAATTAGATGAACCGACTGGTTGGGAATTACCCCCAAAAGGATTTGAAGTTGAAGACGCAGGCTATTTAGAACCTGTTGAAGATGGTTCAGACATTAATGTTGTTGTAAATGAAAGTTCTGAAAGATTACAACTTCTTGAACCTTTCAAACCTTGGGATGGTAAAAATATTACAAATGCTCGCTTACTTATAAAGGCACTTGGAAAATGCACAACTGACCATATTTCAATGGCTGGTCCTTGGCTTAGATTCAGAGGACACCTAGACAATATTTCAAATAATTGTCTTATTGGAGCTGTTAATGCATTTAATAACAAAACCAACTTTGTTAAAAACCATACTAATGGAGAATATCAAGGAGTTCCTGATACTCAAAGAGAATATAAAAAAAATGGAATTGATACTGTTGTAGTTGGGGATCATAATTATGGTGAGGGTTCCTCAAGAGAGCATGCTGCTATGGAACCTAGACACTTAGGAGTAAAAGTTGTTTTAGTAAAGTCTTTTGCAAGAATTCACGAAACCAACTTAAAAAAACAAGGTATGTTGGGTATTACTTTTTCTAATGAATCTGACTATGATTTAATTCAGGAGGATGATTTGTTTAATTTCATTGATTTAGAATCTTTTAGCCCTGGTAAACAATTAACTATTGAAATAATTCATTCAGACGGATCAAAAGATATAATTAAGGCTGATCATACTTATAATCAACAACAAATTGAATGGTATAAAGAAGGTTCTGCTTTGAACTTAATTAAAAAAAGCAATTAAGCCTATTCCGGAGCTATTTCGAAAATCATTCCATCAAGTTTTGAGGATATTTGTATTTGACAACCAAGCCTAGAACTGTCTTTCAAATGAAACGCCTCCGAAAGCATCGCTTGTTCATCCTGAGAGATATTATTTAATAATTGGTTTGAGTTAACATAAACGTGGCATGAGGCGCACATAGCCATTCCCCCACAAATCCCTTCTATTGGAAAATCATATGACTTACACGCCTCCATTAAGTTCATATTCATATCAGTAGGGACACTTATTTGGTGTGCTTTCTTATCTCTATCAATAATAGTAATATTTATATCTGGCATTATTTAAATTAGAAATTTAATTGTGAAAAGAAAATTATTTTAATGAAGTTTAGTTTTAATCAAAAAGATTAACGATTCCACATATCTTGCTCAAAGTCTAGGATTTCTTTTTTTATCCTTTCAGATTCAAGTATAGACTCCAGACCTGGCTTTTTGTAATCCTTAATAGCTCTATCTCCGTAAACATTATCTTCTTTGTATATATATGAACTAAATCTTCTTGAAATTAGTAGTTGATCAAAGGAGATTCTATTAGCATTGTTTTTATCATTAAAAACCTGCTCTTTATGTAAAATTTCACGAATACTTGGATACCATATCCAAAATAAATCAGTATCGTTTTTACCATCATCATCTTTTAAGTTTTTACCGACTGGCATAAGTCCAAGAAGTCTATATTTCATTTCTCCTTGTCTTTTATCAAAATACCACATACCTTTTATTCTATAAGCAGAAATATCAATTGATTTTAGTTCTTCTGCAGGTGTTTGGATTCCGTTAATCATTTCACTAAAAGACACAACTTCAAGCACATCGTTAAAGGACATCTTATCTTTAAAATTATCATTTCTATCAAAGTACAATTCTGTGATATTTTGATTTAAAATATTTTCTTTTAAAATTCTCCAAAGAGATTTTCTGTTTTTTTCATAAGTTTCATCATTTACAGGAAACAATAAAGGGAAGTTTAACTTCTCATTTAAATCAATCTTTTCATATACTATTTTAGACCATAAAATATCCCTTTCGTCAATATAATCATACTCTAAAAATGAATCATTATCAGTTTGTTTTTGATCATAGTTTTGAATTCCTATTTCAGATGGCAATGAGGCATTTAAAATATTTGATTGAGCATTGGAGATCAAAAAAATAAAAAAACAAAATTTAAAAAATAATATATTTCTCATTCAAGTATTACTATAAAATCATTTACAATATAGTTAGGATTTACGAAATCACCATCTTTTGCGCTGGCTTTAATATTTGAAATTCTAACTACTGTTCCTCTGCCCTGGCTATTTATATCAGCAACAGCTTTAGGATTATTTCTTGCAGAATTTCCTTTTACTGTTTTTGATGGGGAGTTACCAACTTTAATATCAAATGAAGTTACCTCAATAACAAAATCGTACAAAAAGTCTGCAGGCTTATTACCGGTTATCATTCCGTTAGCTAAATATCTTTTTGGAATATTTTCTGTTGGCTTAAAATAATTATCATTTACTTTAATTGAACCAATACCAGGTGGTGGTTCAAGAATTCTGAATTCTCCACCGTCAAATATTTTTCTTTCTCCGTTTAAAATACCGGAAACACTCACCTTCATTGTTTTCTTTGAAAAATCACTTGTCGGAACTGCACCCCATCCGCCAGTTCTCAACCTTATAAATTCACCATTATTACTTGTAGGTCTTATAGAACTTTCTGCTACACCAGGAATTGAGATTGAAGATGGGTTTCTCAATCCTCTATAAAATACTTTCATATTATCAGCAGAAACAACTGCAGAATTTGGTTCTTTAATGACAACAATACTTTGGTTAACTGGAATTGAAACTAGTTCTTGCGTGTCAGCATTTCTTTTAGTAATAGTTCCGGTTAATTCATAAGATCCTGGAGAAGAAAATCTTGTATTTAAAACAACCTTTCCACTTTGGATCTTAAACTCAGAGGGTCTTAGCGCTCTTCCATTAATAAATAATTCAACTTTATCCGGTTTAAACCCTTCATCTTTTTTACCCATAACAACTGCAGCATCAATCATATCAGTTGTGTAATAAACTGGCTTTGTAGTTTCGAGTAAAGTTTGGAAAGTATTAAAATTCAAACCCTTGTTTTGAACAGCATCTAAAATATTCGATAAAATCTTGTTTTCAATGTATCTTATATCAGATTGAATCTTTGTCAATTTGGAAATAGATGCAATCATTGGAAAACCTTGAAAATTATAATTTAAAAATGGAGATTCTGTTCCCTCACTTGTTACTACTTTTTCTGAATATTTAAACCTGTTATTAATATCGTCTTTTATTGAACTAAAATCATAATTAATTTTAGTTTCCTTTTCAGATTCATCTTCTTTTTGAACTATTTGAGATAATGTTTCTTTTACAGAAAATGGATAATTAATAAACTTGTCAAGAAATAACTGTCCATTTTCAGTATATGTATCTCCAACGAAAAAATACTCATCCAAAGTTTGAGATTTATCCATAATTTGATAATCCATCATTGTTATAATAGAGTCTCTGTTCGATTTGACTGAAACTTCTTTCAAAAACCGATTTTTATCAGAACTAATTAATGAATCTTTTACAGATTTAATAAAATTAAATAAATCATCAGAAACTAATTTGATATCCCCAACCATTTCAGCAGCAATTTTGTAATCTAGCTTATCCGAGTTTGAGTTTATTTGATCATAACTAATTTTTGAAGAAGATTCCAACTCAGTTATCGAAGATTCCAAGTCATCATTTAGGATTCCAAGAGTTGCTAGTACCTCCTTACTAATATTTAAGGCAAGCATTGCAATAAACACGAGATACATCATGTTTATCATTTTTTGTCTAGTATCTGTTTTTCCTGCCATATTACTTATTCATTCCCTCAAGCATAGAAGAGTACTTAGCATTTAGCTCATTAATTGTTGATTTCATTTTGTTAAGTTCCTCACCAAGTCCATCTGGAATATTCATGGAAGAAGTAGACGAATTAACTTCGGAGAGTGTTTTATGTAAAGAATCATACAATTCATTAATGTTTGTAAGTTTAGATGCGGCAGAGGAAAGATTATCGTTATAACTGTTTAAATTTTCGTTAATGTCTTTAGGAACATTAAATGATTCGGTTGCAGCTGTAGCTGCACTTAAATTCTTATTTAAGGAGCTTAAACCACTGACTGTTTGATCAACTGCTTGTTGAAGCGATTGAGTTTCTGCTTCAATTGTTTGAAGACCTTTATCTTCAACTGATGAGTCACCTGTCATAAATCCTTGAATACCGGAGATAGAAAAAATGATAGCCTCTGTTATAAGACCCACACTTAACCAAGTATTTCCGCTAAAAATAAAGTCACTGTGAGTTATTTTTAGTAAGGCTCCAATAATAACAATTGAAGCTCCAACTCCAAACATTAGTTCAATAACATTATCAGGTAAAAATTTTTTTCTTGTATTTGCCATATTTATTTTAATTTAAAATATTTTATTTTGATTTCTTTCATCACCTCCATCTTCCCCTAAATAATCTTGTACAGTTCTAAAACCGATGTAAGATCTCTTCTCATCTTTATACTCATAGTCACGTGTACTCACTCTCATAAAATATGAAACGTCTTTCCATGATCCTCCGCGTATTACTTTTCGAAGGTTAGTTGAATCTGAAATATTAGGATTTAATCCTGAATCAAAATTATATGATCCTTTATCATATGATGATTCAGTCCACTCAGAAACATTACCAGCCATATTATACAAACCATAATCGTTAGGCCAATAAGACTTTGCTTCAACGGTATATAGTGCATTGTCAGCTGCATAATCACCCCTATTTGGTTTGAAATTTGCAAGAAAACAACCCTCAGCATCTGTAGTATAAGGACCACCCCAAGGATATGTACCAGATTCAATTCCTCCACGAGCAGCATACTCCCACTCTGCCTCACTTGGAAGCCTGTAAGATGCCACTCTTTGAGTGTTTTTTGAATTTGATTTAATGTATCTGTTCTTATACATTGTTCTCCAATGTGCAAAAGCTTTTGCTTGTTCCCATGAAACACCTACCACAGGGTAATCTGAGTAAGCATCATGCCAGAAATAATCATTATGCATTGGTTCATTGTAACTATATGAAAAATCCCTAATCCAAGCAGTAGTATCAGGGTATATTTCAATAGATTTTTCTTTAAAAAAATCTCTTCTTGACTCACTGTTAGATTTGATCGCTGCCTCAGCATCAAATGTAGTGTAGTTGTAAATTATTTTTTTTGTATCAAAAATTCTTTCTGAATTGTATGATTCCTCTTTGGGTAAATAAAAACCAGTTCCTTCAATCACACCTTCCATAACTTCTGCATATGCCAAATCAGGATAATCTTCTCTTTCCCAAATAATGTCAATATCAAAATTTAAATTGTAGGTTTTTTTATCATAAGGGTTAATACCAAAAGAATTTTGTTCTCTGTAAAGTTCGTAACCACTTTTCTCATCATCACTAACATCACTAATTGGATCGTAAATTGGGAAAAACGCATTTATACTTTTGTCTTCATCAAGCTCTTCTTGAGTTGGAGATTCACCTATTTCTTCCATAGCCCTAACAGCCAAAGCCTGCCTAACAATAGAATCTTTAACCCAATTAACAAATTGTCTGTACTCACCATTGGTAATTTCAGTTTCATCCATATAAAATGCTTTAACTGAAACTGTACTTATAGGAGCATTTTGTAAACCAACTATATCCTCGTCAGACATTCCCATTAAAAAAGATCCACTAGGAATTAAAACCATCCCAGAGGGTTTATCAGGAAAAAATTTCTTTCCTTTAACACCAACTAATTCACCTCGATCAGAGCTGGAACATCCAAAAAAAATAAAAAGTATGATAATAGATAAGTTTTTTTTCATGCTCAATTTCATTATAAGTTGATAAATTTAACAATATTATTTTAACAAGTTCCAAAATTCGTACCAATTTAAATGGAATATATTGAAAGGGATTTGTCTAATATTTTTTTATTCAATTATAAAACTAGTGAGGATCATTATTTAAAGACATAAAACTAGTTAGTTAATGCAGTTAAAATAATCTCTGCTAGTAACAACTATTTAGTTTTTTTTGTCTTTTTTTTTGAAAAATAAACTAATACATCTTCAAGAGTTAATTTTTCGACGTTTGTATCTTTTGGTAGTTCAATTTTAGATTTACCCTTAATTAAATTAAATCTTCCCCATCTTGCTTTTTCAAGTCTAATTCCTTCTTTGTCCCAAGACTTAATTAACTTTTCAGCTTCTTTTTTCTTTTTTAATTCTATTAGTTCTTCACAATCTTTTTGAGATAAATTTTCAAAATCATAAGATTTATTTACGTTTATGAATAGTCCATTCCATTTTATGAATGGTCCAAACCTTCCTTTACCCTTACTGACATCATAACCTTCATAGCTTGCTATTGGAGCATCAATTTTTCTTTTTTCTTCAATCAATAAAATTGCCTGTTCAAGAGAAATTTCCAAAGGACTTACTCCTTTAGGAAGAGAAACATATTTATTATCATGTTTAATGTATGGTCCAAACCTTCCCGCGTTGGACTCAACTCTAGAATTTTCAAAATCTCCTAGATAAAAAGGCAACTTAAATAACTCTAAAGTTTCTTCTAAAGTAATTTGGTTAATTTTTTGATCAGGAAGTAATCCTGCAAAAATGGGTTTTTCATCCTCATCTACTGAACCAATTTGAGCCATAGGTCCAAATTTACCTAGTCTGACACTAACTTTCCTTCCACTTTTCGGGTCAATTCCTAAATATCTTTCACCAGTCTCTCTTGTGGCATTTTCTTTAACGTCTATAACAGTTTCATGAAAAGGTCTATAAAATTCATTTAATATGTTAGTCCATTGAACATCGCCATTAGCAATTTTATCAAAGTCTTGCTCTACACTAGCAGTAAAATTATAGTTCAATATGTTTTTAAAATTATTTACCAAAAACTCTGTTACAATTATTCCAACCTCTGTAGGAACTAGCTTTCCTTTATCTGAACCGGTTGTTTCTGATAATATTTTTAATTCAATGTTTTTATTATCAGATGATAGCTGACGATATTTCCTTTCAACTCCTTCATTGCTACCTTTAACAACATACTTTCTATTTTGAATTGTTGTAATTGTTGGAGCATAAGTCGAGGGTCTTCCAATTCCTAATTCTTCCATTTTCTTTACAAGAGTAGCCTCTGAATATCTGTATGGTGCTCGAGTAAATTTTTCAGTTGCAATTATTGATTTATTATAAACATTATCTCCAGTCGAAACATTGGGTAATAAACCTTCAGATTTATCATTATCATTATCATCAGTTCCTTCAATGTAAACTTTTAAAAAACCATCAAATTTTATTATTTCACCTTTGCATGTGAACAGATTGTCAAATTTGTCAGAGGCAATTTTGAGAATGGTTCTTTCTAAATTTGCCTCACTCATCTGAGACGAAATTGTTCTAGACCAAATCAGATTATACAATCTAACCTGATCATTTTCCATATTTACAGTTTTATTTTCAAAATTAGTTGGTCTAATGGCCTCATGAGCTTCTTGTGCACCCTTGTTGGTATTAGTATATTTTTTTCTTTTATGATAATTGTCTCCATAGATTTTTGATATAACTTTGCCAGCAGAATTAAGTGCATCATCTGAGAGATTGACACTATCAGTTCTCATGTAAGTTATGTTTCCGGATTCGTACAACCTTTGAGCAGCAGACATTGTTCTACTTACAGTAAAACCTAATTTTCTTGATGCTTCTTGCTGAAGTGTTGATGTTGTAAAAGGAGCTGAGGGAGATCTTTTAAATGGTTTTTTTTCTACTGAGTCTATAGAGAAATTTGATAGTAAACTTTTTTCTAAAATTTCTTTTGCCGCTTCTTCATTGTCAAAAACCCCATTTAATTGAGCATTTAATTTATTGCTTTCTTTGTCTAAGAAAGTTGCAGAAATTTTAAATGATGATTTTGGGGTAAAATTGATTATTTCATTTTCTTTATCAACAAGTAATCTGACAGCCACAGACTGAACTCTTCCTGCAGATAAACCACCTTTCACCTTTCTCCACAAAATTGGAGATATTTCAAATCCTACTAATCTATCTATAATTCTTCTAGCCTGTTGAGCGTTTACTAAATCGTAATTTATTTCTCTAGGATTTTGAATTGCATTTACAATTGCTTTTTTTGTTATTTCTCTAAAAACAATTCTTTTTGTTTTTGTTTTATCTAATTTTAAAGCTTCATATAAATGCCAGGCAATTGCCTCACCTTCTCTATCCTCGTCACTAGCTAGCCAAACTGTCTCAGCTAAGGAAGCTTGTTTTTTAAGTTGTTTTACAACATCTTTCTTGTCAGCTGATATAATATATTTTGGTTTGAAATCATTTTCAAAATCGATACCAATCTCTTTTTTTGGTAAATCAGAAATGTGCCCATAACTTGAGGAAACTTTAAATTCCGAACCTAAATATTTTTCAATAGTTTTAGCTTTTGCAGGTGATTCAACTATTACTAGATTTTTTGGCATTAATAAGATTTTTAAAGTTCACAAAAGTATATTTTTTTTTTTACAACATTTTTTTTTTGATGTTTTTAACAAAATTAGTAATCATTATTTTACTGCCATATTGTCATATATTACTATATTTGCTCTAAATAAAGCAAAGAAAAAGTGTATAGTTATAAACTTAAAAGTAACGAGTTGGTTAAAAAAGCGTCAAAAAAATTTTATATCGAAAGTTATGGATGTCAAATGAATTTTGCAGATAGTGAAGTTGTAGCTTCGATAATTTCTAAAGAAGGTTATGACTCAACGGAAAATTTAAGTGATGCTGACTTAATTTTACTAAACACATGTTCTATTAGAGAAAAAGCAGAAATTACGGTAAGAAAAAGGCTTGAAAGTTTTAATAAACTTAAAAGAAATAATAAAAATCTAAAGGTTGGTGTATTAGGATGTATGGCAGAACGACTAAAAAGCAAATTTTTAGAAGAAGAAAAAATAGTTGATTTAGTGGTAGGTCCTGATGCTTACAAAGATATTCCAAACCTTTTGTATGAAATTAATGAAGGTAGGAATGCTGTGAATGTTATTTTATCTAAGGATGAAACATATGGTGATATAAGCCCAATTAGACTTGCAAGTAATGGAGTAACTGCTTTTGTTTCCATCACTAGAGGATGTGATAACATGTGTACTTTTTGTGTTGTTCCATTTACAAGAGGAAGAGAAAGAAGTAGAGACCCAAAAAGTATTTTAAATGAAATCAAGAATTTAGAAAAATCCAATTTTAAAGAAGTTACGCTATTGGGTCAAAATGTAGATAGTTATTTATGGTATGGTGGTGGACTAAAAAAAAATTTTAAAAACGCTAGTGATCTTCAAAAAAAGACTAGTATTAGTTTTGCTAAACTTTTGGCATTAGTTGCAAAAACTTTCCCAAAAATTAGAATTAGGTTTTCAACTTCCAATCCTCAAGATATGAGTTTGGAGGTAATTAAAACAATGGCCACTTATTCAAACATTTGTAATTATATTCATCTACCTGTTCAGTCTGGGAGCGATAATATTCTAAAAGCTATGAATAGACAACATACTAGAAGTGAATATATTTCATTAATAAAACAAATTAGAAATCTAATTCCTGACTGTGGAATTTCTCATGATATGATTTCAGGGTTTCCAAACGAAACAGAAAAAGATCACAGAGAAACTTTAAGTCTAATGAATGAAGTTAAATATGATTTTGGATATATGTTCAAATATTCTGAAAGGCCTGGAACACTTGCCGCAAAAAAATTTCAAGATAATATTCCTGAAAAAATCAAGAAAAATAGATTACAAGAAATTATAGATCTACAACAAGAACACAGTAAATTGAGAACTGAACAATACATTGGAAAGGTTGTAGAAGTTTTAATTGAAAAAGAATCCAAGAAATCAAATTTATATTGGGCTGGAAGAAATCAACAGAACACAGTTGTTGTTTTTCCAAAAAATTCACACAAACTTGGAGATTTTGTTAAAGTTAAAATCAAAGAATGTACCTCTGCTACATTAATTGGAGAAAGCATTAATTAAAATATTTTAAATGGAAACATCAACTCAAAATATTAAACAAAGATTTGGAATAATTGGCAATGATCCTATTTTAAACAGATCTATTGAGAAAGCGATGAGAGTTTCACCGACTGATATTTCAGTCTTGATTACAGGTGAAAGTGGAGTTGGAAAAGAAAGTTTTCCAAAAATTATTCATCAATTATCTCATAGAAAACATAATAAATATATTGCTGTTAACTGTGGAGCGATACCAGAAGGAACTATTGACTCTGAACTTTTTGGTCACGAAAAGGGAGCTTTCACTGGCGCTAATAATGCTAGAAAAGGATATTTTGAAGTTGCAGATGGTGGAACAATATTTCTCGATGAAGTTGGAGAATTACCGTTGACCACTCAAGTTAGACTCCTTAGGGTTTTAGAAAATGGAGAATTTATCAAAGTTGGTGCATCCGATGTTCAAAAAACTAATGTTAGAATAGTGGCTGCCACAAATTTAGATATGGAAAAAGCTATTCAAAAAGGAAAGTTCAGAGAAGATTTATTTTACAGACTTAGCACTGTTGAAATAAAAATACCTCCTCTAAGAAATAGAAAAGAGGATATTCATTTATTATTTAGGAAATTTTCAAGTGACTTCGCAAAAAAATATAATATGCCGACTATAAGGCTTGATGAAAATGCGCAGCGTTTACTAAATTCTTATCGTTGGAATGGAAATGTTAGGCAATTAAGAAACATTGCCGAACAACTTTCAGTTCTAGAGGAAAAAAGAGAGATTTCTAGTCAGTTATTAAAATATTATTTGCCTGATTTTAATTCAAATTTACCTGCTTTGGTTAATGAATCTAAAAGTTCCAACGATTTTTCAAATGAAAGAGAAATTCTTTACAAAATATTATTTGACATGAAGAAAGATTTAAATGATTTAAAGAAAATTACAAACCATTTAAAATCTGACAACATTGAAACGCATGTGAAGGATAACAATTTGAGTTCGTTTGAGAATTTACAAAGTTCAATACAAGATCAAAAATCAGCTGAAATAATAGATTTTAATGAAAAAGAAACTAATTTTAATTCAAATTTGGATAAATATCATTTTGCTGAAGAAATAGATGAGGAAGAAACCCTCTCAATTCATGATAAAGAATTAGAACTTATAAAGAAAGCACTAGAAAGAAATAATGGAAAAAGAAAAGCAGCAGCAATTGAACTTGGAATTTCTGAAAGAACACTCTACAGAAAAATAAAACAGCATGACCTTGAATTATAAACTCAAATTATTTTTTATTTTATTATTATTTGAAAGCTGTGGGAACTATTCTTTCACTGGAGCTTCCATTCCTGAGGGAACTAAAACTTTTCAAGTTAATTTTTTTGAGAATCAAACTGGAAATTCTATGGGTTCAATTTTTGAGCCTGGGTTAGATAGAGATTTTACTATAGCACTTCAAGATATACTACAAAATCAAACCAATTTAGAATTAGTTACATCTGACGGGGATTTAATTTATGAGGGTGAAATAATTGAATACAGAGTCAGCCCAATGACTGCTACATCTAATTTACAAGCTGCTCAAAATAGATTAAATATAGGAGTTAACGTAAGATTTATAAATATTAAAAAAGAAGATGATGATTTTGAGAGAAAATTTACATTTTACTTTGACTATCCTGCTGAAGTTCAATTATTGAATATCAAATCTGAAGCTCATGATATTATATTTGAAAGGATTACTCAAGATATTTTTAATGCATCTTTAGCAAAATGGTAGAAATTAATAAGCAATTATTCAATAAACTAGTTTTAAATCCGAATTCTATTTCACTTGATGAGAGTGTTTACATGAAAGATTTAATAAAAAAATATCCCTATTTTCAGGTTGCTAAAGTTATCGAGCTAATTGGTTTTAAAAAATTTGATAATATTAAATTTAAAAATGCTTTAAAAAACACTTCAATATATTCCTCTAATAGGTCTATACTACACGATATAATTGAACATAATAAAATAAAATCAAAAGAAAATTCAAGAATTTTATCAACTGTTAAAACAAAAAATTCATTTATAAAATGGCTAAAAGCTTCAAAACTGTCAACAAATAATGAAAGCTCTCAGAATTCAATAATCGATAATTTTCTCAGCTCTAATCATCAGATAGTTCCCAAACAAGACTACATTTCAAAAGATTTTTCAAAAGAATTTCAGCCAAGTAAATCTGAATTTATGACGGAAACATTAGCAAAAAAATATTTTGAACAAAAAAAATTTCAAGAAGCAATTAAAGCATATGAGATTCTTTGCTTGAAATATCCAGAAAAAATCATTTTATTTGCAGACCAAATCAAAACAATAAAAGAATACTTAAAAAACAAATAGCCATGAGCACCTTTTCAATTTTTCTAATACTAATTCTTACAGTTTGTTTCTTACTTGTTTTAGTGATAATGGTTCAAAATCCAAAAGGAGGTGGACTATCATCTTCATTTGGTGGTGATTCACAACAAATTGGCGGAGTTAAAAAAACAACTGACTTTTTAGATAAAAGTACTTGGATATTAGCTTCTTTATTACTTATATTAATTTTGCTTTCCAATATTACCTTAAACACTGGAGATATAAATACTGAATCTAAACTTTTAGACTCAGAGATAGTTGAGGAAAATATTCCAGAAACATTACCAGACGACATTCCAATAGAAATTCCTGTAGAAAATTAATATAAAGAATGTCAGACTGTCATTGAATCATATGATTTAATCGAAATTATGTCACAAATATTAATTTGGCATAGAAACTGTTCTAATAAAAAAAAAAATTAAATTATGAGTAAAATAAAAATAAAACCGTTGGCTGACAGAGTGCTTGTAAAGCCTCTTGAAGCTGAAACAAAAACCGCTTCTGGAATAATAATTCCAGATACTGCAAAAGAAAAGCCACAAAAAGGAATCGTAGTTGCTACTGGTTCAGGAACTAAAGAAAACCCTGTTACAGTTAAAGTTGGAGATTCAGTTTTGTATGGTAAATATGGTGGCACAGAATTAAAATTTGAAGGTGTTGATTACTTGATGATGCGTGAATCTGATATTCTTGCAATAGTTTAATAATTTAAAAAATATAAAAGATGGCAAAAAATATACAATTTGATGTTGAGGCTAGAGAAGGCCTAAAAAAAGGAGTTGACGCTCTTGCTAATGCAGTTAAGGTAACCCTTGGCCCTAAAGGAAGAAATGTAATTATTGGTAAGTCCTTTGGAGGACCTCAAATTACAAAAGATGGTGTAACAGTTGCAAAAGAAATTGAATTAGAAGATGCTTTAGAAAACATGGGAGCTCAGATGGTAAAAGAGGTTGCATCTAAAACAAATGATCTTGCTGGTGATGGTACTACCACTGCGACCATACTTGCACAAGCAATTGTTAAAGAAGGTCTAAAAAATGTCACAGCAGGTGCTAATCCAATGGATTTGAAAAGAGGGGTTGATAAAGCGGTTGAAGCAATTGTTGGAGAACTTAATAAAAATTCAGTAACAGTTGGTAGTTCATCTGAAAAAATTAAACAAGTTGCTTCTATTTCTGCAAATAACGATGAAGCTATTGGCTCTTTAATTACTGAAGCTTTTGAAAAAGTAGGTAAAGAAGGAGTTATTACAGTTGAGGAAGCTAAAGGTACTGACACATATGTTGATGTTGTTGAAGGAATGCAGTTTGATAGAGGATATTTATCTCCTTATTTTGTAACAAACTCAGAGAAAATGGAAGCAGATTTAGAATCCCCTTACATTTTATTATATGATAAAAAAATTTCTGCCATGAAAGACTTACTTCCAGTATTGGAACCAGTTGCACAGAGTGGAAAACCATTACTTGTGATAGCAGAAGATGTTGACGGAGAAGCCCTTGCCACATTGGTTGTCAATAAATTAAGAGGATCATTAAAAATTGCTGCAGTCAAAGCTCCTGGCTTTGGTGATAGAAGAAAAGCAATGCTTGAAGATATTGCAATTCTTACTGGAGGAACGGTTATCTCTGAAGAAAGAGGTTTCACCCTAGAAAACACAACTATTGATATGCTTGGGACAGCTGAAAGGGTAACAATTGATAAAGACAATACAACTGTTGTAAATGGCTCAGGAGACAAACAAAATATTGAGGCTAGGGTAAACCAAATAAAATCACAAATTGAAACTACTACATCTGATTATGATAAAGAAAAACTTCAGGAAAGACTTGCTAAATTAGCGGGTGGTGTAGCCGTGCTTTATGTTGGAGCTGCGTCCGAAGTTGAAATGAAGGAAAAGAAAGATAGAGTTGATGATGCATTGCACGCAACAAGAGCTGCAGTAGAAGAAGGTATTGTAGCTGGTGGTGGTGTTGCACTACTAAGAGCTCGTAAAGTTTTAGAAAAGCTTACTAGTGATAATCTTGATGAAGTTACTGGTATCCAAATTATTTCAAGAGCTATTGAAGCTCCCCTAAGAACTATAGTTGAAAATGCTGGTGGAGAAGGATCGGTAGTTGTTGCTAAAGTTTTAGAAGGTAAAGCAAACTTTGGATACGATGCAAAATCTGAAAATTATGTTGATCTTCTAAAAGAGGGAATTATTGATCCAAAAAAAGTTACAAGGATAGCTTTAGAAAATGCTTCTTCTGTTGCTGGAATGATTTTAACTACTGAATGTGCTTTAGTCGATATTAAAGAAGATGCTCCTGCAGCGATGCCTCCAATGGGAGGAGGTGGAGGAATGCCAGGAATGATGTAATATATAATCAATGCAAACTGCCCTGTGGGGCAGTTTTTTATTTATGTACAATAAAGAACTAGATTTCATTCAAAATAAAACTAAAAATCTTAGTCTAACAGAATCTCTTCAATTTATATGTGATTATTTAAAAAATAACATTAAGGGATACGACTGGGTAGGTTTTTATTTTCACGAAGACAGCTTTTTAGTTCTAAAAAATTATTGTGGTTTAAAAACCGAGCATACTCGGATTCCTTTCGGTAAAGGAATATGTGGACAAACTGCAGAATCAAACAAACCTATTGTTGTTGAAAATGTAAACAATGAAAAAAATTACATTTCATGTAATATAAATGTAAAGTCTGAAATTGTAGTTCCTTTATTTTATAAAAATAAAAACATAGGTCAAATTGATATTGATTCAAATACACTAAATAGGTTCAAGAATGATGATCTAGAGTTCCTTAAAAAAGTAAATAAAATAGTTGCAAAAAAAATTTAAATTTTCATTAAAATTTGATATTTTTTTTTAAAAAAAAACTACTTTTATTGTTCACTTTTTTCCAACCAATATGTTAAAAATTAAGTCTGCCTTAATATCTGTTTTTGATAAAAATGGATTAGAACCTATCGCAAAAAAACTTAACGATCTAGATGTTAAAATATACTCAACAGGCGGAACTGAAAAGTTTTTAAAAAATTTAGGAATTCCAGTTGTAAAAGTTGAAGATATAACGGGATATCCTTCAATTTTAGGAGGTAGAGTAAAAACACTACACCCAAAAGTTTTTGGAGGAATTTTAAATAGGAATGATAATGAGAGTGATAAAGATGATATAGCTAGTTTTGAAATTCCTAATATTGATTTAGTGATTGTTGATCTTTATCCATTTGAAAAAACTGTTAGTTCAGGGCATAGTGATAGTGAGATAATTGAAAAAATTGATATTGGAGGAATTTCCCTGATAAGGGCAGCTGCAAAAAATTTTAAGGACGTTTTATGTATTTCCTCAAAACAAGATTATAATGATTTTTTAATGTTATTAAATGAAAATGAGGGTAAAACTGATTTAGATATAAGGAAAAAATTTGCATCAAAAGCTTTCAATATTTCTTCTCATTATGACACTGCAATTTTTAATTATTTCAATGATGACATAAAAGCACTAAAAACTAGCTTTAAAAATGGCATGGAGCTTAGATATGGTGAAAATCCTCACCAAAAAGGAATTTTTTATGGTGATTTCAACTCAATTTTTGAACAATTAAACGGAAAAGACTTATCCTATAATAATCTTCTAGATGTAGATGCTGCAGTGAATTTAATATTAGAGTTTAAAGACGATGATCCAACTTTTGCAATTTTAAAGCATAATAATGCATGTGGTTTAGCTTCAAGAAAAAGTTTGCATCATGCGTACTTGGATGCTTTAGCAGGCGATCCAGTTTCAGCATTTGGTGGAGTATTAATTTCAAATAAAATTATTGATCTAATAACTGCTGAAGAAATTAATAAACTTTTTTGTGAAGTTGTTATTGCACCTGGATTTGAAAAACCTGCTTTAGACTTGTTAAAAAGTAAAAAAAATAGAATTATTCTACTAGCTAAAGATTATTCTTTAAAACAAGATCAATTAAGAACATGTTTAAATGGTATATTAAAACAAGACAAAGATAATCTTACAGAT
Organism: Flavobacteriales bacterium; assembly: GCA_004214185.1. GTDB lineage: Bacteria > Bacteroidota > Bacteroidia > Flavobacteriales > Flavobacteriaceae > MAG-121220-bin8. The sequence continues at coordinate 34,575 of SGZG01000002.1, forward strand.
AGTGAAAATAATTTTGAATATTGTACATCAAAAAAACCACTAAACTCAGAACTAAAGGATTTAGTTTTTGCTTCTAAAATTTGCAAGCATACTAAATCTAATACAATAGTTTTAGCAAAGAATTTACAACTCATAAGCTCAGGCACTGGGCAAACATCTAGGGTAGATGCTTTAAAACAGGCCATAGAAAAATCTCAGAATTTTAAATTTGATTTAAGTGGTTCTGTAATGGCTAGTGATGCATTTTTTCCATTTCCTGATTGTGTTGAAATTGCACACAAAGTTGGAGTTAGCTCTGTAATACAACCTGGCGGTTCCATTAAAGATAATTTATCAATTGATTATTGTAATAAAAATAATATATCCATGGTTTTAACTGGAGTTCGTCATTTTAAACATTAATTTTTATTAACTTGTATAAACATTTAAAATTATGGCATTTTTTGATTTTTGGACTGAATCTATAGCAATTGATCTTGGAACTGCTAACACACTAATTATTCACAATGATAAAGTTGTGGTTGACAGTCCCTCAATAGTTGCTATTGACAAAAAAACCGACAAAATTATAGCTGTAGGAGCAGAGGCAAGTTTAATGCAAGGTAAAACTCATGAAAACATAAAAACTGTTCGACCATTGAAAGATGGAGTTATTGCAGATTTTAATGCTTCTGAACAAATGATTAGTTTATTGATTAGTAGTATTCCATCGCTTAAAAAGAGATTTTTTACACCTGCCTTAAAAATGGTAATATGTATTCCCTCTGGAATTACTGAAGTTGAAATGCGTGCTGTAAGAGAATCAGCTGAGAGAGTAAATGGAAAAGAAGTATATCTAATTCATGAACCAATGGCTGCAGCAATTGGAATTGGTGTGGATATAATGCAGCCCAAAGGAAATATGATCGTTGATATCGGAGGGGGAACAACTGAAATTGCTGTTATTGCATTATCTGGAATAGTATGTGACAAATCTGTAAAAGTAGCTGGAGATGTTTTCACTGGAGATATTATTTATTATATGAGGACTCAACACAATTTATTTATTGGTGAAAGAACTGCTGAAAAAATCAAAATTACAATTGGATCTGCCTCTGAAGAGTTAGAAAGTCCACCTGATGACATTTCAGTTCAAGGCAGAGATTTATTAACCGGTAAACCAAAAGAAGCTTTAATCTCATATAGAGAAATTGCAAAAGCATTAGATAAATCAATTATTAGAATTGAAGATTCAGTAATGGAAACTTTATCCCAAACCCCCCCTGAACTAGCAGCTGATATATACAACACTGGAATTTATTTAGCTGGTGGTGGTTCAATGCTAAGAGGTCTTGATAAAAGATTAAGTAAAAAAACTGATTTACCTGTATTTATAGCTGAGGATCCTTTAAGAGCAGTTGTAAGAGGAACAGGAATTACATTAAAAAACATTGAAAGATATAAAAGTGTTTTAGTGAAATAGTCTAATTATGCAACAAGTAATTGATTTCATAATCAGGAAAAAAGATGTTGTCATTTATATTGTTCTATTACTATTTTCACTTACAATGATTATAAACTCGAATTATTTTCACAAGTCAAAAACTCTTATCATATTCAACAATATCACTAACTATACATTCGAAAAATTTACTTTTATTAATGAATATTTTGAACTAAAAAAACTAAATTCAGATCTAATTAACGAAAATTTATTTTTAAAATCTGAAATTGAAAAAACTGTTGAATATCAAAATATAGACTCTTTAAAAACCACTAAATTCAAATATAAAAATGCTAGAATTATCTCAAACTCTTTATCCTCTTTCAAAAATCAAATAATAATTAACAAAGGCTCTAACGAAGGTCTAAAAAAAGAAATGGGTGTTATAAATGCAAATGGTGTTGTGGGAATTATAAAAAGAACTTCTAAAAATTATTCTACTATTATGTCATTGTTAAATACTGACATTAAAATCAATGCGAAGGCAAAAAGAACTAACCATTTTGGAACATTGGAATGGAATGGGGATGATATAAATTTTTTAAGTCTTAATGATATTCCTGAAACAGCTAATATTAAAGTTGGTGACTCAATAGTTACTGGTGGTATGTCATTAATATTTCCAGAAGGAATTAACATAGGCATAGTTTCAAAAGTTAATTCATATAATTTAGAAAAAACCAAACTTAACCAAGCAACAAAAACCAATCAAAATATAAAACTAAAATCAAGAGAAAATTACCTAAATATTGAAGTAAAATTACACTCTGATATGGGTAAAATAAATAATGTTTATATTATTGAAAGTATGTTTATTGAAGAGTTTAATAGAATTAAGGAAAATGGCTAATTTGTATTTTTTAATTTTTAAAAGATTTATTTTTTTTGCTCTCATTCAGGGTTTCATATTCAACAACTTTAATTTTTTAGGATCATTTAATCCATATATTGCATTAGTTTTTTTACTCACATTTCCAATAAAAACTAGTAAGATTACATTTATGATTATTAGTTTTTGTTTTGGGTTTTCACTCGATTTATTTTCTAACTCTATAGGAATTAACACAGCCGCATGTTTGACTTTAGCATTTTCAAGATCATATGTATTAAATTTTGTGTTTGGATCTTTTTATGACCCATACGGAACAAAAGTTTTAAAAAACTATATTTCTGAATCAACATATTATCAACAATTTTTATATCTAATTTCTTTAATCTTAATTCATCATTCTGTCCTTTTTTTATTAGAATCTTTTAGCTTAAAATTTTTATCATTAGTAATTTATAAAACATTAATTACTTCTTTTCTTTCGATATTATTTTGTGCGACAACAATTTATATTATGATTAAAAATGAAAAATAAACTATTACCATTTTTAATCATACTCTCATCAATAATATTTATTCTGAGACTAATTTGGGTTCAATTGATAAATATTGATGATGTAAAACTTTCAAATAAAAATTCAGTTGAAAAAGTTTATAATTATCCTGAAAGAGGATATATATACGACAGAAACAATAAACTTATTGTTGGAAATGAGCCTTTTTACGATTTAATGATAATCCCTTCAGAATTAAAAATAGTTGATACAATTGAATTTTGTAAAATTTTAAAAATTGATAAACCAACACTCATAGATAAAATTAAAAAAGCGAGTAACTTTTCAAAAATAAAACCATCCGTATTTATTTCTCAAATTTCTAAAATTGATTATGCTGTGATTCAAGAAAAACTATGGAAATACAAAGGATTTTCCATAAGAAAAAAGTCTAATAGAAACTATTTATTAAATTCTGCCTCTAATATTTTGGGTTACATAAGTGAAGTTAACGATTATGAGGTAAGAGATAATAGTTATTACGAATCTGGAGAACTAATTGGTAGACAGGGCATTGAAAAGTCTTATGAAAAAAAATTAAGAGGTGTTAAAGGGGTAAGTTACTTCCAAAAAGATAATTTTAATAGAATAACTGGGTCCTACAAAGAAGGTATATATGATACCATATACAAACCTGCAAAAAATATTAACTTAACAATAGATTCTAATCTTCAAGTTTATGGAGACTCGTTAATGTCTAATAAATTTGGAAGTATTATAGCAATTGAACCTAATAGTGGAGAAATTTTATCACTCATAAATGCTCCAAATTTTGATCCGAATTTACTTATTGGAAGAAATAGGTCTAAAAACTATCTTAAACTAAAAAATGATACCATTGGTAAACCTCTTTTTGATAGAGGATTACAAGGAATGTATCCACCAGGATCAACATTTAAATTAATTAACGGATTAATTGCTTTGGAGGAGAAAATCATTAATGAGAATACTAAAATTTCATGTAGCGAAGGACATTTTTACTCTAAAAATAGGTTTATGAAGTGTCATTGTAAGCCAGGAACTGAAAATAATTTAAATACCGCTATTTACAATTCTTGTAATACATACTTTGCTACAATTTATAAAAAAACAATTGAAAAATACTCTGATACAAAGGAAGGAATGGATAATTGGAATAAACATGTTAGTAGTTTTGGACTAGGAGACTATTTAGGGTACGATCACCCATTAGGAAGACCTGGATTAATACCTAACTCTGAATATTATGATAAGTGGTATCCAAATAATCGTTGGAGAGCAGCAACAACAATATCAAACGGAATTGGTCAAGGTGAAATTTTGACAACTCCGATACAACTTGGAAATATTGCTGCTACCATAGCTAACAGAGGATGGTACATCACCCCTCATTTTGTAAAAAAAATATCCAATGATTCAATAGATGCTAGATATAAAGAAAAAAAATTTTCGTCTATTGAGTCAAAATATTACGATGCAATAGTCGAAGGAATGTATAATGTAATTGAAAAAGGTACAGCTCAAAATTCGAAAATTAAAAATATAAAGATCGTTGGAAAGACCGGAACAGCTGAAAATTTTATAAAAATTAATGGGACAAGAAAACAATTAACAGACCACTCAATTTTTATTGGATTTGCCCCCAAAGACAATCCTAAAATAGCAATAGCTGTATTTATTGAAAATGGGTATTGGGGAACACGTTGGGCAGCTCCAATTGCCAGTTTAATGATTGAAAAATATTTAAATAAAAATGTTGATAGAAAATATCTCGAGAATTATATTTTAGAAGGAGATTTAACAGAAGAATACTTGAAACCATATACAAATATTAACTTCTCAATTAATGAATAATGAGGTGAACATAAGAAGAATAGATTGGACTAGTGTTCTGATTTTAAGCTTACTTATTTCGTTAGGCTTAGGCAATATTTACTCATCATCACAAGCATATTTATTGGATTCTCTTTTAACAATAAATCCATTTACCAAACAATTGATTTTTGCTTTGGTATCAATATTTATTTTTTTATTTATTCAAATACTCCCCAATAATTTTTTTATAAAATACTCTAGTATTTTATATGTTTTTTCTATTATATCGTTAATTGGTCTTTTCTTTTTTGGAAATGAGATTAATGGAGCATTAGCTTGGTATCAATTTGGAGGATTTGGTTTACAGCCAAGTGAATTTGCAAAACCAATAACTGCTTTAGCATTGGCTAAATATTTGAGTGATATAAATTCTAATATTAGAACAATAAAAACTCAATTTTATTCGTTTCTGATTGTTTTAATTCCAATAGTACTTATAATTCTTCAACCGGACCCTGGAACAGTTATTATTTTTTTAAGCTTTCTTCTAGTTTTTTATAAAGTTGGGCTACCATCAATTTATATGAATTTATTTGTTGGGTTTGTTTTAATTTTTTTTTCTACTATACTTTTAGGTCCATTTAATATAATATCAACCTTAATAATAGTAACTATAATTTTATTTTATTTGTTCAGAAAAAATAAAAAATTTATAAAGAAAATTTTTATTTATGGATCAATTTTTTCAATTTTTATTTTTTCAGTAGACTTCATTTTTAATAATGTTTTTGAACAACGTCACAGAGACAGATTTAATATCGTTATGGGGCTTGAAAAGGATTATAGAGGTTCGGGCTATAATACAAATCAGTCTAGAATTGCATTTGCTTCAGGTGGAATGTTTGGTGAAGGTTTTTTAAAAGGTTCTCAAACAAGAGGTAACTTTGTTCCCGAACAACACACAGACTACATTTTTTCAACTGTAGGAGAAGAATGGGGTTTTACTGGAGCTTCATTTATTATTATTTTATTTTGTGTATTAATGCTTAGAATTTCCAAAAGAGCTGATTTGCAAAGAAATCTCTTTAGCAAGATCTACTCATATTCAACAGTTACTATCATTTTTACACACTTTTTTATAAATATTGGTATGGTTATAGGATTAGTTCCAACAATTGGCATACCACTCCCATTTTTAAGTTATGGAGGGTCTAGTCTTTGGGCTTTTGTATTATTATTTTCAATTTATATAAAATTAGATTCTGAAAGAACTAGTAAGTGGTAATTATTTTGATTTAAAAAATTCTTCTAAATTGTTTCCTAAAAACATAAAACTAGTAACTAACAACATTATTGCTAAACCAGGAATAATAGCTAAATATTCTTTACCTAATATTATATATTGATAATTGTCCTTTATCATTGATCCCCAACTTGGTACTGGAGGTTGAGTACCAATTCCAAGAAAACTTAAACCACTCTCGATCAGAATTGCAGAAGCAAAATTGGCAGCCGAAATAATTAAAATTGGACCTATTATATTTGGAATTAAATGATTTAAAAAAATTCTTAAGTCTGAAAAACCTAAAACCTTTGTTGCGAGAATATAATCTTTATTTTTTTCAGAAATTACCTGTCCCCTGACTATTCTTGCAACTTCAACCCACATTGTTAAACCAACAGCTATATAAACCTGCCAAAATCCTTTACCCAATGCCAATGAAAATGCTATAACAAGCAATAGGGTTGGAATTGACCAAAAAATATTAATAATCATCATTGAAATTTTATCAATAGCACCACCATAATAACCACTGATTAGGCCAATTGGTATTCCAATCAAAAGTGAAATTAAAACTGCTACAATTCCAATTGATAAAGACACTCTAGCACCAAGAATAATTCTTCCAAATACATCTCTTCCATAATTGTCCGTTCCAAATAAGTATTTTCTGTTGACTATATAATTAGAAACTATCTCGTCAGAACTGAGATGATCAGGAAATTTATCAAACGAAATAATTTTTTTTTCATTTGAAAAATCCAAGTATTCTATCCCATTTTCAATTTGAGTAAACTCAGAAATTAGTATTTCGTTATTAGGGTTCTCAAATCCCTTAAAGAACTTACTTAAAGCAGATTGTTTTTTAGCTTCTTTATCTGGAACAATAATGAAATTGGCGATAAATCCTGGTTTTTGAGAATGAATAGGCAAATGCATCTGATTTGAATTCATTGATTTATCTGGAATGATTTGATATGAAAAGACTGAGAGAAATAAACAAAAAAAGATAAATAATAAGCTTAAAATAATACCTGGATTACTTACCAATTTTTTATTTTTAAAGTTCATTAATCTACTTTAGCCAAAATACTTCTTTGATTGATTTTTTTTGTTTTGAGGTTTAATAAAACATTTACACCCTCATTAATATAAATATCTGACTTTAATAGTTTGATCCACCTTTCTTTTTTTTCTTTAAATTCTTGTGAATCAAGTATTTTTTTTGATTGATTAGAAAAAAGTTCAAAATCTAAATTATTACTATAATCTAAAATATCTTTAAAGGATTCAATTTCTTTTTTACTTTTAGCTTGATTGAGTTTGTAATTATTATAGTCAAGTGGAAAAGAATTTACTTTTCTTCTTTCAGCAAGCCATTTAGCATTAGAATCTATCAAATTAAATAATTTGTTGTTTAAAACTCTATTTTTTGAGTCTTGAATTACGTCAAACTTGTTAAAATAACCATCCCATTTGACGTGGTTTACTTTATCAATTTTGTCCCATGCAAGTGGATTATCCTCATCTGTTTCGCCAACGTCAATGTATGTAAATCTATTTGGTGTAATTATATCGCTTTCAACTCCCTTTAACTGAACAGAACTACCAGTTATTCTATAAAACTTTTCAGTTGTTATTTTTAGAGCACCTATATCAAAATTACTGTTTGAAACAAATCTATTTAGATCTAAAACATTTTGGACAGTTCCTTTTCCAAAAGTATTGCTACTTCCAATTACAATTGCTCTATTGTAATCTTGAAGAGCAGCAGCTAAAATTTCAGAAGCTGAGGCAGACATTTGATTGACTAATATAACTAGTGGTCCATCCCATACAATTGATGGATCTTTATCAAATAGAACTTTTTTTCTGTTTCCAATTGACTTTACTTGAACTACAGGTCCTGTTTCAATGAACAAACCTGTCATTTCCACAACAGTTTGTAAAGCACCCCCTCCATTATTTCTTAAATCTAAAATTAGTCCTTCAATATTTTTTTCTTTTAGTTTTAAAATTTCTTTCTTTACGTCATTTGCACAGTTTATTTCTTCATAATCATTAAAATCAACATAGAATTTTGGTAGTGTTATTAAACCAAAATTCTTACTGTCTTTTCTAATTAAAGTAGATGTTGCATAAGTTTCTTCTAAAACAACCTCATCTCTTTCTATACTGTAAGTTTTTATTTCATTATCAATTTTTTTTCTGACAGTTAATTCCACAATTGTTCCTTTTGGACCTTTAATAAGTTTTATAGCGTCATCTACCCTCATTCCAATAACATCAACAGGATCTTTATTTGGTTCACCAACTTTGATTATTTGATCACCCACCTCAATACTTTTATCCTTCCACAAGGGTCCGCCAAGAATAATTTCAACTATTTCTATTCCTCTATCTTTCTTTAGCAATCTTGCTCCAATGCCATCAAATCTTCCAGAGATATTAACGTCAAAACGATCTTTATCCTCAGGTTTAAAATACACTGTATGTGGATCATACTGAGAGGCGAATGAATTTATGTAGGAAGAGAACCAATCTTCTTTTTGTAAATCATCCATTAAATCAAGAATATCTAAAATGTTATCTTTTGCCAAATTAGATGCTTCTTCAATAAGTTGTTTATCTGACTTAGTTATATAATTATCGTTTTTTATTGATAAATTTTCTTGATCTTTAACTTTAATGTCATAAAAATCTAATACTGAATATTTCAGCTGCTTTCTCCATCTTTCTTTTTTTTCTTTTTTGTTCTTAGGGAAATCTAAATTTTCAAAATCAGTATTTATAATTTCAATAGTTTCAAATTCAAATGGAATTTCGAAAATCTCAGGAATTAATAACTCAACTTCATCAATTCTTTTAATCAATCGATCATAAGTTAAGTTAAAAAAAGTTATATCATAGTCTTTCCACTGATCGTCCAAAGAACGTCTATATTTTTTAAACTCATTGAAATCAGTTGTAAGAAAATATTTTTTTTGAGGATCTAATAATTCTAAATATTTATCAAAAACATTTTCAGAAAATTCATCATTTAATTCCGTTGTTTGATAATGTCCTTTATCCAATACATACTTTAATAGCTCAACAAGTAACTTGTCTTTATTTGGATCTTCAAACTTGACATCACTGAATTTCCAGCTTATAAAAATTAGAGAAATTAAAATAAAAAAAGTTAAAAATATTTTTTTCATAATAGATTTTATTTTGAATATATAGATTCAAAAATCATGCAATTAAACACTAATCATAATAAATATAACATTTAAATATTTCAGAAAATAGAATTATTAAAAAATAAAACCCCAACTTAGTTGAGGTTTTAGTGCGGGTGAAGGGACTCGAACCCCCATGCCGCGAAGCACTAGATCCTAAGTCTAGCGTGTCTACCAATTTCACCACACCCGCGCGGAGCGCAAATATAAGCAAGATTGTGATAAATATCATAATATTTTTTTATGTAAAAGATGGAGTTTTAATTACTTTTACTTAAACTATTTTACATGGATAAAATCAAAGATTACATTGAATCAAATAAAGAAAGGTTTTTAGATGAATTATTTGAATTAATAAGTATCCCCTCAGTAAGTGCAAAGCAAGAACATAAAAAAGACCTTAGAAAAACTGCTGAATTACTAAAAAATCATTTTGTAAAACTTGGTTTAAACAATTGTGAAATACATGAAACAAAAGGACATCCAATTGTTTATGCAGATAAAATAATAGATAAAACTTTACCCACAATTTTAATCTATGGACATTATGATGTTCAACCAATAGATCCAATTGAACTTTGGGACCAAGACCCTTTCAAACCATATATTAAAAAAACTTCAATTCACCCTGAGGGAGCTATTTTTGCAAGGGGAGCATGTGATGATAAAGGCCAGATGTTTATGCATTTAAAGGCAATTGAAATTATGGTTAACAGTGATCAACTTCCCTGTAACGTTAAACTTATGATTGAGGGTGAGGAAGAAGTTGGAAGTGATAATCTTGAATTATTTGTTAAAAATAATAGAGAAAAGCTTTCAAATGACATAATATTGGTTTCTGACACTGGAATGATTAGTAAAACCATTCCATCAATTACAACAGGATTAAGAGGATTATCTTATATGGAAGTAGAGATAACTGGTCCCAACAGAGATTTGCACTCTGGGCATTATGGTGGAACTGTGGCTAATCCAATAAATGTTCTTTCTAAAATGATTGAATCACTTCATGATTCAAATAATAAAATTACAATCCCAGGATTTTACGACAATGTAATTGAAATGTCTTTCTCTGAAAGAGAAAGGTTAAACTCAGCTCCTTTTGAAATTAAAGATTTCAAAAATTCTATTGGTCTTAAAAAAGAACATGGGGAGATTGGTTATACTACCATAGAAAGACAGTCTATACGACCATCACTGGATGTTAACGGAATTTGGGGAGGCTACACAGGACAGGGAGCTAAAACAGTATTACCAAGTAAAGCTCATGCTAAAATTTCTATGAGATTAGTTCCTGGTCAAAATTGGAAAAGAATAAATAAACTTTTCACAAAACATATTAAAAAAATTGCTCCAAAATCAGTTTATGTTAATGTTATAGAGCATCACGGTGGACAACCTTATGTCGCACCAATTGATACTATTGGATTTAAAGCTGCAAGTAAAGCTTATTTGGATGTTTTTGGTTTAGAACCAATCCCAACCAGAGATGGTGGTAGCATTCCAATTATTGCTCTATTTGAACAAGAGCTGAAAAGCAAAACGATTTTGATGGGATTCGGATTAGATACTGATGCTATACATTCACCCAATGAACATTTTGGACTATCAAACTTTTTTAATGGAATTGAAACTATTACCAAATTTCATTATCATTTTAGAAATCTGTTCAAAGATTAATTAGAAAAAGTTCAGATGCTATTCCGTCAGAAAGAAATTTTCCTTTTTGAGTCGTTTTAAAATGGCTTTCATCAAAAACAATCAAATCTGATTCAACAAATTTTTTAGATTTGTTAAGGAAGTGTAGTTTAAATTTTTGTCCAAATTTTTCTTCAATGTATTCCAAGGAAATTCCCCACATTGTCCTTAATCCTGTCATAACATACTCATTGTATTGATCTTTCAATGTTAATTTTTCTTTTTGATGAAACATTTTATTTTTTGAAATATCATTTATGTAAAGTGCATTATTAGAAATATTCCAAGATCTTGATATACCGTCAAAACTGTGAGCAGAAGGTCCTATCCCTATAAATTTTTTACCTAACCAATAGGCTGTATTATTTTTAGAAAAATATCCGTCTTTTGCAAAACTGGAAAGCTCATAATTTATATAGTTAAACTCACTTAATTTATTATTCATTAGATTGAACTGTTCTAAAACTATTTCTTCATCAAGAGGAATTATCAACTCTTTTTTAATGTAATTTTCTAAAGCTGTATTAGGTTCAACTGTTAATGCGTAAGCTGAAACATGATTAAGATTCCAATCTAAAAATAAATTTAAATTATTATCCCAAGATTTTATATTACTTTCAGGCATACCATAAATTAAATCTATAGAAATATTTTTAAAAAACAAGGTAGCGTTGTCAATACATTTTTTTGAATCCACTGATTTATGAGATCTATTCATCATTTTAAGTTCTCTATCATCAAATGATTGAACGCCAATACTCAACCTATTTATCATAGTTGAAGCTATTTCTTTTAATTTTGACAATTTTAAATCATCAGGATTTGCTTCTAAAGTTATTTCAAGATTAGAGCTAATCTTGTATTTATCAATTATCAATTGAATAAAATTATCTATTTCTTTAACTTCTAAAAGAGATGGAGTTCCTCCTCCAAAATAAATAGTCTCAATAACATCATGACATTGCGCTGATTTAACTTCAATTTCTCTTAACATGGATTTTATAATTGAATCTCTATTATTTAAAGAGGTTGAAAAATGAAAATTACAATAGTGACATGCTTGTTTACAGAAAGGAATATGAATATAAATACCTGACACTAAATGATTATTTCTTAACTCGATTAGTATTTTGATTTACAAATGAAGTCCAGCCAGAGTATCCTTTAGATTTAGCTGAAAGATTATTAGAGTTATAAAAATGACAAACGGCAGCTGCTAATCCATCAGTTGAATCTAAATTTTTAGGCAATTCCTTTAAATTTAATGTACTTTGTAACATTTTTGCAACTTGCTCCTTTGACGCATTACCATTTCCTGTAATTGACATTTTAATTTTTTTAGGAGAGTATTCTGTTATAGGAATTTCTCTGGATAAGCCTGCTGCCATGGCAACCCCTTGTGCTCTACCTAGTTTCAACATTGATTGAACATTTTTTCCAAAAAAAGGGGCTTCAATTGAAATTTCGTCTGGGTTATGATTGTCTATTATATCAATTGTACGTTCAAAAATCTGTTTAAGTCTAAGATAATGGTCATCAAGTTTATTTAAAATAAGTTCATTCATTTGAATAAATTCCATTTTTTTTTCAATAATCTTAATAATTCCAAAACCCATAATTGTTGTACCAGGATCTATTCCTAAAATTATTTTTTCTTTCTTTTTTTCCAAGTTTATTAATTTGATTTTATAATTAAAGGTAGTTTAATTTTTGTGCTAACCGGAACTCCAATATTAGTTTTTGTTGCAGGATACAATGATGGTGCTTTTTTAATGGATTCCCTTACAAGTAATTCCAATGTTGGAATGTAGGGAATCAAATTATCTGTTTTTTCTATATCAATAAGTGAGAGATCACCACTTTTATCAATTAGCAATGACAAAAAAATAGTATCATTAATTTCGCTGGAAACGACTATGCTACTTAAATCAAGATTTGAATAAATTGAGCTTAGAATAGCAGATTCAAAACAGTCTTTTCTTTTTTGTTCAGATTCAAAGTCATCGCATCCTTTCAAAGATGGTAATTCATCAGAGTTTAACCAATTAACATCAGGTGGTACGTAATTAGAATTACTAGGGTCAAAGTTGCAACTAATTATAAAGAGTGCTAAAAATAAAATATTAAATAATTTCACTTATTGTCAATTATAATTCTAAAATTAAGTATAATTTTAAAAAAAAAATTTCAATGGATATTTTTTTGATAATTGTAGGTTTAATTTTTTGTATTTTAGGAATTATTGGAAGTTTTAGTCCAATAATTCCAGGTCCAATCACAAGCTGGGTTGGATTACTTGTTATCCATTTTTCCAGTATTGTTCCATTTAATATACAATTTCTTCTAATTACATTTTTGGTGGCTGTATCAATATTTATTATTGATCTTCTGATTCCAATAATTGGTTTAAAAAAATTTGGTGGAACCAGAAAAGGTTTAATTGGAGCAACTGTTGGTTTATTAATAGGACTTTTTTTAGCCGGCCCTATTGGACTGATCGGAGGATCATTTTTGGGTGCTTTGTCTGGTGAGTACACCAGTAATAAGAGTTTAAAAAAGTCTTTGAAACCTGCAATTGGTACATTTATAGGAATAATTTCAGGAACTATTATAAAATTTTTAGTAGCTACCTTATTTTTAGTACTATACTTCTATTTAGTTTACACTAACTTATTTTCTTAATAATAAATTGACCTATTATCCTCAATTTCAGCTGTTTCTTTTAGAGATTCAAATATTTTGAAAGAAATATTAGCTCTATTTGAAAGTTGCAATTGATTTCTAAAAGAATTAACAAAATTAAAAGACTCATCATTAAGCTCAGTGAGATATTTTTTTGTTACTCTTAGTTTGTAAATACCATTATCACCAATTATATAGTCTGAGGAATTGTTTTCGTTAATAGAAAAGGAAGTTCCAATAATCAAAGGCTCAATACCTGCATCAGAAACTGTTGCATTTTTTTGGTTTAATGCTAAAGCTTTTTTAACGACTGTATTGTTTTGATTAGCAAGTTGCTCAATGGAATTAGAGAAATTATTATTTCCGATAATGTAATCTGCTTTTTTTGATTTAATTACTTCAGGAAGTACTCTAAATGAAACATCGTCTGGGGAAGGAATTCCTTCATCTGTTATCTTTGTTACCTGAGCAATTAAATATCCTCCCTTTGAAACATCGAATCTTTTAGAATCTAATAATTTCGTTTCATCTGAGAATAGCCATTGTACGACTCTTCTTTGGTCTTGTAATCCTGGGAAGTCATTATCTAAAATTTTAATTCCATTAACTACATTAATATCATAATCAGACTCATTTGCAAGGGTACTAAAATCGAAATCTTTAGATAAGCTCATTTCAAATTTTGTTGCTAAATTGAAAACCTTATCACTTGTTTCATCAGATGGTACATTTTTTTCTGCAATGGATGCAAGTAAAACAACATCATCCTTGGCAACAACTTTTATCACGTGAAAACCATAATCAGTTTCAACTATTCCTGTAGAACCTACTTTTTTTGAGAAAACAAAATCATTGAAAGGTTTTAACATTGTCCCCTCTTGAAAAAACCCTAGATCACCACCTCTGTTTTTTGAAGGACCGTCTGAAAACTCAAAAGCCAGCTCAGAAAATTTGTTTGGTGAGTTTCTTACTCTTCTAAGTAAATTATTTGCTTCTTTCTTAGCATCAGATTTTGTCCTTGTAACAGATGGATTAGCATTTAAAGCACCTGAATATGATAAAAGAATGTGACTTGCTCTTACAGATCCATCAATCTTTTTATCAATCATCTTTGATATCTTATAAAATTCTCCATCTAGATAAGGGCCATAAGTTTGATTTTTATTTAAGTTAAAAAGCATATTAGCATGCTCAGTTGGTAGGGACCCTTTTGGCACATAAACTGAATCAAAACTAATCTCAGAATATTCATTTACAAATTCTCTAATATTTGTAGTACTTAACAAACTTGGGTATGTCTCTTCTAACTTTGAAACCTCATTGAATTCAACTCTTTCGTTTAATAAACTGGACAGACGATCTTTTATACCATTTTCATCATCCAAAGAAGGTTTCTCTTCAAACAGAACGTATTGAATATCTCTGGTGGCATCCACTTTAAAATCATCCTCATTATCGTTTATGTATTTTTTTAAATCTGATTTTTTGTAAGTGATTAATGAATCATTAACTGAATTGAAAGGTATTTGAATATAATCAATATCAACCTTATCAGTTTGTAAAGAATACTCTATTTTTCCGTCAAGTTGTGTATAATTTATTCCAGATTGAATTAAATTAAGGTATATTTCTTCATTGGACTGAAGCTCAAATATAGATTCCTGATCTTTCCATTGTTCGTATGCTTCTGGATTAGTAGTTCTTAACTCATATATAAGATCTCTGAACAAATCAATATCAAATACACCTGCATCATTTATAAATCTTTGATCTGAGCTAAAGCTTGGATTGTTTTTTAAAAGATTCTGAATGTGATCTTTTCCAGATTGTATTCCAGTAATAGTAAATTGCTGTTTTAGTAGTTCTGATCTTAATGTTTGGTTCCAAACATTGTTTACAGCTATCATTCCATTTTGGTTGTAATTTCTTTCAAAAAAGTCAACTTGGGATCTAAAGTCTTCGATCATAACTTCTTCACCATTAATAATTCCAACTGGCTCCTGAGCTTGATATCCTTTACCATCAAAAACACCAGAAATTACAAATGCAAAAAGTGCTAAACCAATTACAATTATTAAAAAGATAGATTTAGATCTAATTTGTCCTAAAATTGCCATAATATATTTTTAATAACAAACGAAAATACAATATCATTTCGAATAAAAAAAAGTTAAACTCTTTAATGTTGATTATATTTTTATGGATTTGAAAGAACAATTTTTTTATCAAAATTTTGTGGGTCATGTTCATCTTCAATCTCTCCAATTAATTCCTCTACAATATCTTCAATGGTTATCAGACCTGCACAACCTCCATACTCATCAACCACGACGGCAATTCCTTTTTTTTTCTTTGTTAATAGGTTTAGCAAATCGTTTATAAACATTGATTCAGGGACAAATTCAATTGGCATTAAAATAGATTTAAAATTTTTATGATTGCTAAAAAATCTTTGTATGCTTATGTAACCAATTATGTTATCAATATTTTCCTTGTGTATCAAAATTTTTGAAAGACCTGTTTTAATAAATATTTCTTTTAGTTCATTTGTTTTAATGTATCTGTCAACAGAAACAATATCGTTTCTGTGGATCATAATTTCCCTTGCCCGAACATTCGAAAATTTCAATGCATTTTTAAAAATTTTGATTTCAGTGTCAATTGAATGATCATTATTATCTCCAATTTCTTGATCAATATAATCACCTAACTCATCTTTACTAAAAAACATTTTCATCTCATCTTTTTTAGTTTTAAAGTATTTGCTTAAAACACTATTTGAAATCCAGTTCAAAAAAGATGTTATGGGTGTTAACAAAATATAAAAAAAATATGTTGGGAATGAGAAAAACTTAAATAGTTTATTAGCATACATTTGAAATAAAACTTTAGGTAGAAATTCAGAGGCAATTAATATTAAAAATGTAGAAATTAAAGTCTGATAAAAAATGTACTCTAAGTTTAAGTTTTCTAATCCCAATAAATTTGGAAAAAAAAGTTCAATAATTAATCGCCCTGTATATATACTGTATACAACAAGAGAAAGAGTATTTCCAAGAAGCATTGTGGCAATAAACTTTGAGGGATTATTGGTTATTTTTTTTATAAAATACGAATTTATACCCTTTTGTTTTTTTTCAATTTCAACAAATATTTTATTGGTGGAAACATAAGCTATTTCCATTCCAGAAAAAAAAGATGAGAATAAAATGGAAATTAAAATAATAATAATTTGACTCTCCATTTTTGTTATTTTTTTCTGTTATTGAATTTTATTCTATAATATCTTCTAAATAAAAAGATTCCAAAGGAAATGAAGGCAAAAATTAATACAAGATTAGTATCATTACCGGAAAACTCTAAAAAATAATCTGTAAATAAAACCATAGAAATTACTAAGTACACGAATTCAAAAATTTGTATAAGTTTATTCATATTATTTGTCTTCAAATGTAACATTTCCCTCTAGTTTTCCTGTATTAAACAGACTAAATGATTTATTTGCGTCCAACCTTGACGCTGAAATGTCATAATCAATATTTTTGAAATTAAATTTTTTCTCGGTGAATAGCCATTCAAGTTCAGGATCCCAATACAATTGATCTGTTTGCAACTGTGATCCATCGGGACCATTTATAACTACATTTCCTTGCATATTAACAATCTTAGTTTGATTGTAGGTTATTGCGTAATCTGATTGAATTATTGTTTTTTGTTTATCATCATCTAACAATATTAGCTTTATACCCTCAGGAAATTCAGAATATGGAAACAACTGGTTAGTATAATCTAAGTTTAAATCTGAATAAAGAATAGCTTTTACCATTGCTGAATCAGTGTAGGTGAGCTTCAAGTTTTTTGTAATGCCAGAGGGAAACTTTCTTTTAAGACTAATATCTTGAATACTTTCAAAATTATTTTCACATGAAAGTAAGGTAAACAAAATTAAAATCAACAGTGATCGCATCATTGCAACTGAGGAACAGTGATTGATTTGTTTATCCAACAATTAAATGAAATTGTTTTGCCTCCCATATCTTCACTGAATATATCTGTTTTTGATGGAGCTCTACCCTCATAACTTTCGACGGTTCTATTGGCTAATTTTTTTATAGATGCATCAACTGAAGCAGCTTTTTTTGCTTCTTTTAGTGCTAGCCAATAAATTGATCTTTTTTCAAATTGAGTTGAACCACAATTATTAGCACTACTTGCGTAAAGATTAGCTATCAAAAGATATGCTCTACCCATTGAAGGCTGAAACTTTAATGCTCTGTTAGCATAACTTCTTGATTTAGAAAATTGACCTGACTTTTTAAATTTTACAGCAATTTTATAAAGAGTTTTTGCTTTTTTCAAATTATCAACTTCAAGATCAATAGACTCATTGTAATACTCAATAGCTAATTTAGAATCACCTTTTTTATCATTAAGTAGTCCTAAGTAATAAGCAGAATTTGCTGAAGGATTAAGTTCGTGCAAAGCTTCAACTAATTCAACAAATAATGGATCATCTGAGCATTCTTTACTGTCCATTCTACTTGCAGCTCTGTTTAACCAAACCGCATCATTTTTAAACTGCTCAAAATTCTTTCTGTAAAGTGGAATTAAATTTTCACAACTAGATTCTTTAGCAACAATTGCATTCAAATTATTCAAATAAGTACTACAGGCAACTAAATTAACTGAATATCTTCTTTTATTTTTAACCTCAGTTCTTGAAAGAGGAGTTCCGTCATTTTCTTTGTTTAATATCTTATCAAGTTGATTAGTATATATATCCATTTCATATTCAAACTTTTCAGTTAACTCCTCGTATTTATTAAATAACTTTTCAAGTGTGACATCACCCTCACCTGACTTGTAAACCTTAAAATAGGTTTTAAAATAATTATATAGTCTTTTAGGTGATTTGAAACTTTTGGGATCATTTGTAAATGCTTCATCAAAAATATTTACAATTTCAATATCAGATGCCAAATTGTAATCAATTAATGATTGAGCTTTCATTGAAAGAATTTTTCCAGTTTCATTTTGCCCTCGTTTTGATTTAGGAAAAAATTTGATCCAGTTATCGTATAAATCAATTAACTCATTTACGTATTTACTCCTCTGATCATCATTAGAATTTTTAACAAATGAAATTAGCATTTTCTCACCTAAAACATAAATAGCAGAATTAATATCTGGGCAATTAGAATTCAGACTTAACCATGGCTGATAAGCTTCGTTATAGTTTTTCACCTTAGCATATTCTGCGAAAATTGAAAGATTCGTTAAACATTCTTCTCGATCTTGAGAGTAATGTGTAAGTGAAAATAAAAATGTAGTAATTATTAAAAAATTCTTCATTATAATTCAATCATATTTAAAATTAGTCAAAAACGATGCCCAATTTATTAATTATACTTGTTTTTGACAAACCATAAGTCACTAAGTGACATTCCTAACCTCACACTAAAAAAGTTTTCTTCAAGCAAACCTTCATTTTGAGATCCTCTTTTACCAATTTCAAAACCTAAGTTTACGTTTGAAAAACCCTGAAAAGGCAAACCTAAACCAAAATTAAAACCAATCTCATCAATGGATTGATCCTGAATATACAGACCTGTTTTTTCGATCCTAATTCCCAACCTGTAAACAATTGTGTTAAAATAATTAGTAAAGGAGTCAAACTCGGGAATATAAAATCCCCCTATTGATATTCGAGAACCATTTTTGTAATCAACATTATTTAAATTAAAAAGCTGATTTTTCAATCCTCCACCATTAGATTTCATATACTCAGCTCCAAAAAACCACTTAGTGTCTTGTCCAATACCTAATCCAAAAGTTTGTTTTTGTGTTACCGTAATTTCAGTTTTTTCTAAATCTAACGAAGCTAAGTCTACAGAAATTTGATCTAAAGTACTGTTGGCTGAGGTTGAAAATGTCGATATTGTTTGTGTATTATTGGATCCTAACTTAAATTCTGGGCTTTGAATAAAGCTTGCATGTAGTGTAAGTTTATTGGAAATTTTTTCCCTTAACAATAAAGAATAAACAAAATTAATACCACTTAATGAGGAATTACTTTCTATTCTGGAGGCTTTCTCTATGTTTTCCAAAAACCTAGTGGTAGAGTGTCTAAGATTTCCAAATTCATAATTTGCAGTAACACCAAGTCCAATTTTTTTAAAAATTTTAAATCCCAAAGTTAAAAAAGCAGTATTTAAACCTCCCTCTCCGTTGTATCTATCAATAGTATTTGGAATGGATTCTTTATCACTACTTTCTAATAAGTAACCAACTGAAGTTTGTGGAATTATTCCAAAACCAAAAGTGAACTTATTTGTGGGAATTCCTACAGCCAAATAATTTACATTTGCACTAGTTGAAGTCTCGTTTGCTAAGTCAGATTTTAAAGAAGTACTATCATATGTGATTCCAAGTGAGTAATTAGTTCTTCTTAACTGAGAGTAGGAAGCTGGGTTTGTTAAATTTAAATGTATACTATCTGTATACAAACTCAATCCGCCCATTGATCTATTATCAATTGACCCTTTAAATGTATTAATACCAACTCCGTAAAAAGAATATGGAGAAGATGTGCCAGATTGAGAAAAACCTAAAAAACAAAAAGTGAATAAAATTAGACTTAAGAAATATTTTTTCATTTTTCAATGTTAGCTTCCAAAAGATAATTTAATCCTTTAGTAAGAAAATTTTGATCAGCAAATATGGTATTTTTTATTCTCTTGAGCAAAAATTTAGAATCCCCACCTGTTAAAATTATCCTAATATTTTTGAATTTGTCACAATATTGCTGAATGATTCCATCAATCTCCATTGTGGTCCCATTTACAACACCAGATATCAAAGATTCTTTTGTATTATTTCCAATTAATTCGAAATCATCAAAAACATCAATTAAAGGTAACTTTGAAGTAAACAAATTCAATGACTTAAATCTCATTTTTATACCAGGAGATATACCCCCTCCAATATATTCATTATTATGATTTTTAAAATCATAAGTTATACAAGTTCCTGCATCTATTATTAATACATTTTCATCAGGAAATTGATATGATGCTGATGAAACCAATGCGATTCTATCTTGACCCAAGGTTTCTTTAGATGAATAAGTATTTTTAAAAGGTAATTTTAAAATATTCTTGAGTAGAACAAGATCAGTATTATCATTTAAAACACTAATTAATTCATCATTTATTTCACCAACGTTACTTACGATTGAATTTTCAACTGGATTTTTTGACAGTATATTTTTAATATTATCAAGGTAATTATCAAGCAGATAAGACTTCTCAATCAAATTATTTTTTTCAAATAATGCAATTTTTAAACAAGTGTTTCCTATATCAACAATTAAATTCAATATTATTCTAATTTGAGTTTAAAAATAAAGAAGATTTTTTAAATGATTTTTTGGTTGTCTAATAAAAGGATATATATTTGCTCTTGCAAAAAAAGCTATGGTACCTTAGCTCAGTTGGTAGAGCAAAGGACTGAAAATCCTTGTGTCCCTGGTTCGATTCCTGGAGGTACCACAAAAGTCTCTAACTACTAGAGACTTTTTGCTTTTTTGAACTAGGTAATTAAATTTCCTTTATCATCCCACATAGCTGTATCATTTCTTTTGGACTGATCTATACATTTATCAATCCACTCTTTGTCATAACTAAGTCCGTATTGATCTAAAACATCTTGAGGGACACCATCCCAAATATTTGGTGAGTTTCCCTTGTAACCTAGTTCTTTTATTCCAACTTCTGAGGTAAAATACCCTGTCATAGTTAAGTTTCTGACTAAATTGAACCATTGAACAGATTTGGGATAATCATCAATACTTTTATTAGGATCATAAAATGCTATCTCATCTAGAATTTCTTTTTGTTGAGAAATTTCACAATCAACAAACACATTATCAAATCTTTTTTTAGACTCATCATCTATCCACACCAACCCTTCCTTTAAAGGTTCTTTATATGATGGGATATCTTTTGCCATAAATTCAATTAACTGAACCACTTCAGCATCTCTTATATTTCCAAATTCATTTGGGGGTAAAATAAGATTACACAGTTTATCAAAAGTGAATAGCTCATAGTTTGTAAAACATTTTTCAGCAAATAGTTTGTCATCATATAATTTTTCTTCAGGGGTTCTTCCATATTCGTATCTGGTAAGAGATCTCTTAATTTTTTCTCTGGAAATTCCATAGCATCCTTCAAGTAAAAGACCAGCTCCAATGGATGCAAAAGTTATAGTTTTAATTGAATTTCTTCTATTCATACTAAAAATTTTGTTTTTTAAATTCTTCAATAATTTTTTCAGAAGACCTCATAGCTAATGCAAGGATAGTCCATGTCGGATTTTTATCTGCTTGTGATACAAAAGGTCCTGCATCTACAACAAATACATTTGAAACATCATGTAACTGTTCAAATTCATTTACAACAGAATTTTTGGGGTTTGAACCCATTCTAGTTGTTCCAACTTCATGAATAATTTGACCTGGCTTGGTTAGACCATAGTTAGCATCTTTTCCAGGCTTTTTCCATAATGGTATAGCATCCATATTATGAATAATTTCCTCAAAAGTATCCTGCATGTGCTTAGCCTGTTTAATTTCATTATCAGTCCATTTATAGTTAAATCTCAAAACAGGAACACCATATTTATCAACCTTGTTTGGGTCAATCTCACAATAATTTGATCTTTGAGCTACAGACTCTCCTCTTCCAGAAAGGCCAATGGTAGAGCCATAATATTTTTTCATATCATCTCGTAAACTATTCCCATATCCACCAGCTTTGTTTAAGCCAAAAAATTTGTTAAAACTGTTTACATTAAAACCTGTTCCATAGGATGGGGCACCTAATCCTCCCCAAACCTCTATATGGTATCCACGTGCAAAATCTAAATTTTTGTTGTCTAACCACCAAGGTGAATATACATGCATACCACCTACACCATCTTCATTATATGTTTTTCTATTTATTAATTGAGGTATAAACGCCATCATATCTCCTCCGGTTGAATCATGTAAATAACGTCCAACTAAGTCTGAACTGTTTCCTAAACCGTTTGGATGTTGTTTTGATTTTGAATTAAGTAAAATTCTGGCAGAACTACATGCAGAAGCAGCTAAAACAACTACTTTACCCTTGAGTTTATATTCAATATTATCTTCTTTATCAATAAAAGAAACACCAGTTGCCTTACCTTCTTCATTAGTTGTAACTGTTCTAACCATTGAATTGACGTATAAATCAATTTGTCCACCTGACTTTTGAGCGGGAAAAATCAAACATGATCCAGATGAAAAATCAGCATAAACGTTACAACTTCGTGCACAACCATTACAATAAAAACAAACTCCTCGATCGTTATTTAATCTTTTAGTAAGAATTGATAATCTTGAAGGCATTACCCTAACGTTACTTTTTCTTGCGGCATTTATGTAGAATAATTCATGAAGTCTGGGTTTTGGTGGTGGCAAGAAAAAACCATCGGGTTCATTGTAAATATTTTCTTTTGTTCCAAAAACACCAATTAGTTTATCAACTTTATCATAATATGGCTTGATATCATCATAACCAATAGGCCAATCATCACCAAGACCATCTATGGATTTCTTTTTAAAATCGTCAGGTCCAAACCTTAAGGAAATTCTTCCCCAATGATTTGTTCTTCCTCCCAACATTCTAGATCTGAACCATCTAAAGTCTGTATCTTCATTTTGACTGTATGGTTCACCATCAATATCCCATCCTCCATAAGCCTGATCATAATCACCAAAAAAACGTGTGGTTCCCGCACCTCTTCTTGGTGAATGGTAAGCAGGTTTTAATTGAGTCATTTGTTCTGGATTAGCAGGATCAAAATAAGGACCTGCTTCAACAACAGCAACAGATAGTCCTGCTTCTGAAAGAACTTTTGTAGCCATTCCTCCCCCAGCACCTGAACCAACTATTACAACATCATATTCTTTTGAGCTTTGTTTTATTTGCATTATTTGAGTTTTGTTTTATTTAACTATAGTTCTTGTATTTTAATATTTCTAAATGAAATTACACCAGGGTGATCCTGAATACTAATTTTACCCGTTTTAAATTTTCCAAAATCACAATTATGCCAAGGTTTTTCATCACAATTGTTGAACTTAGTAGGAGCTACCATGGCATCCCACTCGTCTCCACTTAGAGGAAAATCAACAATTTTTGTGCCATTATGAATAACAACTCCTCTATTTACATTATGGTCAATAGTTATCTCATAAGAGTTCCATTCACCTGCAGGATTGGTCACTGATTCAGATGGTGCAACCATTCCATAAAGAGCTCCTGCTTGAATCAAAGGAGGATCAGGAATTTTTGGATCTAAAATTTGTATCTCAGGTCCAGTAACATAAGGAAATTCATACTTTTCATCTTCTTGTACACCCCAGAAAAAACCACTATTTGACCCTGGACTAACTTTCCATTCGAGATAAATTTTAAAGTTTGTATAATCTTTGTCACTAACTAAACTTTTATCTCCATTTCCAGATGCATTTACTGATGTGAAGGTTAAAATACCATCCTTTATATCCCAACCGGTTTTATTTCCATCATCTTGAAAATAATGCCAACCATCTAGTGAATTTGGCTGAATCAGTTCAACCCATTCACTATTTTTTGTTGATTCAACAATATGATTTTGGGTTTTGTCGTTATTTTTTTTCTCTAAGTCATTACATGAGAAAATTAAAATCAGAGCGATTAATTGAATTGTTTTTTTCATAATTATTTATTTGTAGGATTATAATTCCCATCCTTTTCTTCTTTTTCTGCCAACAAATTGATTAGCTGGTTCAAAATTAGTTACTCTAGTGTTGATGCCATCCCATAAAAGTTTTTTCCTTCCAATGTATTCTTTACCTTTTTTAAGCATGTAACTTCGAAGTGCTAAATTTCCCATTAAAACAGTTTCAGTAAAAGGACCTGCATATTCAATGGGCGAACTCAATTTTTTATATTCTTTACTTCCATATCCACTCTTACATGCGTCAATCCATTGTTTGTGGTGAATGTAGTCTAAACTATTAATATAAGGAACATCTGTTATTAAATGTATTGTTTTTTCTCCTTTTCTATACAATTTAGGATTCAAGCCATAAACTCCACATGAAATCACTCCTTTTTCGCCAATGATCAACACACCGTTGGTATTACCTTTTTCACCTAAATAATCTTCGGCTGGAATTATCTCAGGTCTAGGTGGAATAATACCTCCGTCCATCCATATTAACTCAACATCAGAACCTGTCTTAACTGATTTTTCAAAATGTAAAGTGATTAGCGAAGCAGCTGGTGGTCCCTCAGGAAAATAATTTGCTGTCCACATTTTTTCATAAATGTTTGCCACACTACATTCTACATCCTTTGGATAACCTAATTCTAATGCCTTATATGGTGCATCTAAAATATGACAACCCATATCTCCAAGTGCTCCAGTACCATAATCCCACCATCCTCTCCAATTAAAGGGATGAAACTCAGGTCTGTATTCTCTGTATGGAGCTGGACCCAGCCATAAATCCCAATTCAAATTTTTTGGCTTATCGGAGGATGGATTTGGCATTTTAAAACCTTGGGGCCAAACAGGCCTATTCGTCCAAGAATATACTTTATTTATATTTCCAATTAATTTTTTATCAACCCATTCTTTTATTTTGTCAACCCCTTTGCTAGATCCACCTTGATTACCCATTTGTGTTACAACTTTCATTTTTCTAGCTGTATTTGTCAAAATCCTAGCCTCTTCAATATTGTGTGTCAAAGGTTTTTGAACATATACATGTAAACCACGATTCATAGCTTTATTAGCTATAACAGCGTGTGTATGGTCCGGTGTACTAATAGTTACTGCATCTAGATGTTTTTCTTTGTCTAATAACTCTCTGAAATCAACATAGAAATTAGCACTAGGGTATTTTTTTCTAGATTTTATTACTCCATGATTTCCATTTGGATGCACATCACAAAGAGCAACAACCCTTTCATTTTCAGCCCACTTATTTCTAATATCTCCACCCTTTCCACCTGAACCAATTGATGCAATTAGTAATTGATCACTTGGAGGTGTATAACCACTACCACCAAGTACGTTTCGAGGTATTATGAATAATCCAGAGCTAACAATGGATGTTTTTTTAATAAACTTTCTTCTAGAGTTTTTTTTCATTATTTTGAAAAATATATCTATTATTATTGATTTGAAAATATGAACAAATTTTTTATTTATTTAATTATTGGATTATTTTTTTCTCAACAATTAGCTCAATCGCAGGATTTTAAAGATAAAAATGTGTTAATTGTGTGGGGAGGTTGGGAAGGCCATAATCCAAAACTATTTTCAGAAATTTTTGAAAATTTTCTTAATAAAAATCTTGCTAATGTTACGGTGTCTAATAATTTAGAAGTTTATTCAAATTTAAATTACCTATTAAACTTTGATTTAATAATTCAATCTGTAACACAATCAGAAATAAGTAATGAACAAGAAAAAAACTTACTAAATGCAATCAAAAGTGGTGTTGGTTTTGCTGGTGCACATGGTGGAATTCTTGATTCATTTAGAAAAAATACAAATTACCATTTTATGACAGGGGGTCAATGGGTTGAACACCCAGGTGGAATGATCAAATTTATGGTAAATATTGTTGATAACGAATTAACTATAGGAATTGATGATTTCGAAATATACTCAGAACAATATTACATACACTATGATCCTGAAATTGACATACTCGCTACAACCACATTTAATGACAAATATTATCCATGGATAAAAGATGTTAAAATGCCTGTTGCTTATAGAAAAAAATTTGGAAAAGGGAAAGTTTTTGTAATATCTATTGGACACAATCCCAATGAATTTATTAAATCTGAGGGTGCTCTTAAACTATTTAAAAGAGGTTTAGCATGGGCTTGTTCAAATTGATTTGAAATTTGATAATTCTTTGTAAGATAAAAACCTCCACTTTCCTCTTGATAATTTTTTTTTTGAAATATTGTCAATTAAAACTCTATCAATTGATATAATCTCATTTTTTAAACTTTTTAATAGACCAATAACATTTAAATAATGGTCAGTAATAAGCTCTAAACCTATTTCATTTTTACTTGTATTATTTACAAAATCAACTGAAGTTATTTTTAAATTTTTAGATTTATTTTTTCTTAAAAAATGAAGATTTTTTAAAGAAATAGGGTTTTTAAATTTAACATGAAATAATTGGTTGATTTTGGTCAAAAAAGTTCTAAAATTCTTATTAAACTCAATATCATTAGAAAATACAACTAGCCCTTTCAAATCATCAATATTTTTTTCTGTTATACTCAAATTATCAATTTTTGATGAACTTAGTAGATTGTAAATATTATTTTCTCCTTTTAATTTGAAATCAATTGGTTTATTCAAAAGAATATAGCTATATAAATAAGGTACTATTATTTTATTATCAACTCGAACCTCTGCATTTAATGAAACTTTATAGCCTAAAGTCTTAACTATTTTTTTGTCAACCTTAACTCTTCCATCAACTATATATGCATCAGCCTCTCTTCTTGTACACAAGCCTGAATTGGATATATATTTGTTAAGTCTAATCACTATTTATGAATTTAAATTTCTAATAACATAACACTGAAAATTCCTAATATAATTAAAAGTTTTAATGCATTATGTAATTTTTGAAAAGTTTCTTTTGAATTTTTTTTGTAGAGAAAAAACATAAAAACTGTAAAAAATACATACACAAAATAGTGGTAGTATTTCATTGAATAAACATCATAGGATTGAATAATGTGAATTGAGACTACAAACACAATTACAACTAATAAATTAATGTAATATTTAGAAATTTTTTCACCATATTTAACTGGAATTGTATTGTATTTTAGTGTAAAATCGCCAACGAAATTTTCTAAATCTTTAATTACCTCTCTTATCAAAACAATAAAAAAAAGAAAGATTGAGTGACTAATTATTTCCAAAGAATAATTTTTGTAGTATAAAATGATTGCAAAAAAAGGGGTGATAGAAAGTAATACAGAAAAAATATTTCCAAAAAATGGGTACCTACTAATTCTAATTGAATATAAAATAATCCCAATAATATAAAGAAGAAAAAAAAGAAAAGCTTTTAACGAAATTAAATAGGCAAAAATTAAAGTAAAAGAGTTAAAAAATACATAAGTTAAAAATTTTGTCCTTCCTGAAATTTGATTTTCGAGTAGTGTTTTTAAGGGTCTATTAATTAAATCTTTTTTTGAGTCATATATATTATTAATTATATATCCTGCAGAAATTGAAAAAGCTGAGCAAAAAATTATTAACCAAACATTATAATCAGAAATAATTTCATAAAATGTTTTGTTCTCTGAAAATATATAGGTAGCAGATATTAGTTGGGCTAGTATTATAAAAACAATATTGTATCCCCTAACAACAGAAAATAAACTCAAAATTTTAAATAAACTTTTTTTATTTAAAATTGTTAATGACATCAGAAATTGTAAACAACCTCTAAATTATAATTACTTAAAGATTTTTTTGCCTTATTGTAGTCTTTTGCAAATCCCAAAATATATCCACCTCCGCCAGATCCGCATAATTTCAGGAAGTATTCATCAGATTCTATTCCTTTTTCCCAAACATTGTGAAAATCTTTAGGAATCATAGGCTTAAAATTCTTTAGAACTAACTTTGATAAAATTTTAATGTGTTTAAACAAGGAATTAAAATTTGCATTTAAAAAATCTTCAACACAAGAATCTGTTATTTTGATAAATTCATCATTAATCATTCTCTTGTATTTCTTATTTTCCATCAATTTAAAAAATATTTCAACCATTGGTGCAGTATCACTTGATTTGCCACTGTCTAATAAAAAAACTGCTCCTTTTCCAATAGAATCTTGAGAAGGAATTCCTGTAGTTTCAACTTCATCTTTTGAATGAATTAAAATAGGTAAACTTAGATAACTGTTTAAAGGATCAAGTCCTGAGGATTTACCATGGAAAAAAGATTCCATTTCTGAAAAAATATTTTTTAATACTAGAATTTTTTGTTTGGTTAAATTTTCTAAAACAGTAATTTTACTTAAAGCATATCTGTCATAGATGGCAGCAACAATAGCACCACTACTACCTACACCATATCCCTGTGGAATTGAACTGTCGAAATACATTCCGTTTACAAGATCTATATCAAATTTCTCATGATCAAATTTTACAATATCTGTATTTATTTTCAATAAATAATCTCTGAACTTTTTTAGATTCTGATTAGAAATTTTTTGATTTTCATTTTTAGAATCTCCAACTTTCAAACCCCCTTTAAAATAATTAAATGGAATTGATAATCCTTTGGAATCTTTTATGATTCCATACTCTCCAAATAATAATATTTTTGAATAAAAAATAGGAGCCTTCATAGTATAAAATTAAAGTTTATTTGGTCCATTACCAACTTGATCATTTATAAACTCTTTATTTTCACAATAAATGCAGAGCTTCTCTTTTATAAACTTTTGAATTTTTATGAATTCTTTTTTTGGATAAAGAAGATGAATATTTGCTCCTGCATCAAGTGTAAAACATACTTTAGAATTGTTGTTATTTCTGTAATTCCAAATCTCATTAATTATTTTTAAAGAATTTGGCTTAATTAAAACATAATATGGGTTGGAAGTCATCATCATAGCATGTAGAGTTAACGCCTCTAATTCAACGATATTAATAAAACCGTCTAAGTCACCTGAAACTAATGATTTATCTAGAGATGTGATATTTTTTTTAACCTGTGTAAGTCTGTTTTTAGAAAATGAATGATTTTCCATTAAAGAGTGTCCCAAAGTACTTGAGATATGCTTCTTTCCTTTATCCACTAGCAAAATTGTGTCTTGATAATCTAAAAAATTTGCATGAATTTTTTTTTGATATTTAAATCCGTACAAATCTGAAGTTCTAATATCAACACCTGTGTTTCCCCATAAAGTTATAGGACCATAAAGACTTCTGCAAGCACTTCCTGAACCTAACCTGGCTAAAAAAGAGGCTTTCTTAAAAAAATATTCAGATGAAATACTTGAATCTAGTTTTTTTTCAATATCCATAACACATAAAGCAATAGCACTATAAGCCGATGCGGATGAAGCAATACCGCTACTGTGTGGAAAGGAATTCTTTGTCTCGATTCTAAGTTTCAATTGCTTTAAAAATGGACAGTAAGTATTTATTCTTTCAAAAAAAACTTTTAATTTATTTTCAAATGAAGGTTCTTTTTTATTTTCAAAATAAAAATCGAAGTCGACTTTTTTTAAATTTTCAGAGTAATCATAGCTTAATTTACAAGTTGTATTACAATTAGTTAATGTGAAGCTTATTGATGGGTTAATTGGGATTTGGATTTCTTTTTTACCCCAGTATTTAATTAAAGCAATATTGCTTGGTGAGCACCATGTTGATTTACCATGAAGATTTTTAACATTTCTTTCTTTAAAAATGAATATGTCTGACATTAATTTAAAGCCTTAATTATAGTATTATCAGATTTCTTGTTAGTTCCATCAAAACCTTTTATTCCAGAAACCGTAGTATACTTTAAAATATTCTTTTTGTTAGGATAAATAATTTTATATGCTGTTTGACACATCAAAGTAGCCTCATGAAAACCACACAATATAAGTTTTAGTTTGCCAGGGTATGTATTAATATCACCAATTGCAAAAACACCTGGAATATTTGTTTGATAGTCTAAAGAATTGTTGACTACTATTGAATTTTTTTCAATTTCTAAACCCCAATTTGCTAAACCTCCAAGTTTTGGTATTAATCCAAACAGTGGAATAAAAAAGTCCGTAAGTATTTCCTTTTTTTGGCCCATAAAATCAACTATAATACTTTCAAGATTATTTGTTCCTTTTAATTCTTTTACTTCGGAAGGAGTAATAACATCAATAACTAAATTACTTTTTAATTTTTGAACTTTTTCAACAGAATCTACAGCGCCCCTAAATTCATTTCTTCTATGAACTAATGTTATTTTTTTTGCAATTTTTGATAGTTCAATAGCCCAGTCTAAAGCAGAATCTCCTCCTCCAGCAATTACAACATTTTTTTGTTTAAATAAATTTGGATCTTTAATCATGTACTCCACACCTTTACCTTCAAAATCAATTATATTATCAATTGGAGGTTTTCTTGGTTCAAAACTGCCAAGACCACCAGCAATTGCAACTACTTTTGCATTATGTACTTTTAATGTATTAGTCACAACGTCAAATGATCCATCATCCTTTTTTATTAATTTTTCAGCTCTTTCTCCAAGTGTATAACTCGGAGAAAACGGTTTTATTTGTTCTAATAAATTGTCAACTAAATCACCTGCTAGAATTTCAGGCATTCCTGGAATATCATAGATTGGTTTTTTAGGGTAAATTTCTGAGCATTGGCCTCCAGGCTTAGCAAGAGCATCAATTAAATGACACTTTAAGCCTAACAAGCCTGCTTCGAAAACTGTAAACAATCCAACTGGACCTGCACCAATGATTAAGATATCTGATTTGATAACGCTCATTTACGAAACACTAATAACTTTTTCAATTTCAGGAGCATATTTTTTTATTGTCATTTCAACTCCATTTTTTAATGTCATTTGATTAACTGAGCAACTAACACAATTACCCAATAATTTAACCTCAACTACATTATCAACAACAGAAACTAGTTCAATATTTCCCCCATCTGACTCTAAAAATGGTCTTATTTCTTTTAATGCAATCTGAATTTTTTCATTTAATGATTCTTCACTCATAACAATTTATATTTTTAAGATGAACATCCGGACATGGTAGTAATTTTTATTACTTCAGTTTTAGGAAGTTCTT
Source organism: Flavobacteriales bacterium (assembly GCA_004214185.1). Classification (GTDB taxonomy): domain Bacteria; phylum Bacteroidota; class Bacteroidia; order Flavobacteriales; family Flavobacteriaceae; genus MAG-121220-bin8. The sequence goes on from SGZG01000002.1 coordinate 66,059, forward strand.
TATTTCTAATTAAAAGTTGAGACAACATATTTTTTGTAATATTCTTGAAAATCTCTTCAATATTTGTACTATCCTGCATCGATGCTGGAATTCCATAATCACCAGCCTCTCTAACACTTTGAATTAAGGGTATTTCGCCTAAAAAAGGAATTTTCATATCATTTGATAAATTTTGAACCCCATGTTTTCCGAAAATATAATATTTATTTCTGGGTAATTCTTCAGGTGTAAAGTAAGCCATGTTTTCAATAAATCCTAAAACAGGAACATTTATATTTTCTTTTTTAAACATAGAAACACCTTTTTTTGCATCAATTAATGCAACATTTTGAGGAGTACTAACAACAACTGCACCGGAAATTGGTAAAGATTGCATAATACTCAAATGAATGTCACCTGTTCCAGGGGGGAGATCAATTAAAAGAAAATCAAGCTCTCCCCAATCCGCATCAAAAATCATTTGATTTAAAGCTTTTGATGCCATAGGGCCCCTCCAAATAACTGCTTCATCTTTTTTAGTAAAAAAACCTATAGATAGAATTTTGACTCCATAGTTCTCAATAGGCTTCATTTTTGATTTACCATCAATTGTTACAGCCAGTGGTTTTTGTTCTTCAACATCAAACATTATAGGCATTGAGGGACCATAAATATCCGAATCTAAAACACCTACGTTAAATCCCATTTTTGATAAAGATACGGCTAGATTTGCTGTAACTGTTGATTTACCAACACCTCCCTTTGCAGATGAAATTGCGATAATATTAGAAATATTACTGATTTTTCTTTGAGGATTGTAGATTTTATTTTCCTTTTTTGAAGAACCTACTATAAAATTAATTTTTAGTTCAATTTTTTGATCAATATTGCTTTTCAAAAAAGATAATAAGTTTTCTCTTATAACATTTTTTGATTTTAAAGTTGGATTTGTAACCTCTAAATCAACGTTAATTTCATTTCCATAAATAACTATATTTTTAATTGACCCACTAGAAACGACATCAACTTCTTGATTATCTAAATAAAATTTATTTAAAATTTCTAAAATTAATTCTTTAGTCAACATAAGCTCAAAATTATTCTAAATTGCAAATATAATATTCCTTAAAACAATAATTACAATTCTTTAGAGGGATCCCAAAAGTATCTGTCAAAATCTATTATCATATCTTTTTCAACTAAGATTCCTTCACTTTCAAGAAGTTGTTTCATTAAATTTGTTCCAAAGAAATGTTTTTTTCCGGTTAATAAACCAATTCTATTAACTACTCTGTGTGCAGGTATATCTTTATTCAAATGAGAAGCATTCATGGCCCACCCTACAACTCTTGCACTTTTATTTGAACCCAAATATTTAGCAATAGCACCATATGTACTAACTCTGCCAAAGGGGATCTTTTTTACAACAATGTAAACTCTTTCAAAAAAATCATTATTACTCATGGAAGCTAAAACTTAAATAAGTTATTTTTTTATTCTCCTTTAAGTAAATACTTTCATAATGAGTTTGAATATTAATTACATCTTTAGGGACATTTAGATTTTTATATACATCGTGATTTGAATGTATTGGCTTAATAGACATAGATTCAAGTAAACCTAAGGTGTATCCATGTAAAAACTCACTATCTGTCTTTAAATGTATAATACCATTTGATTTTAAAATATTTTTATAAATTGATAAGAATTTTGGATTAGTTAACCTATGTTTTCTTCTTTGAAATTTAATTTGAGGGTCTGGAAAAGTCAACCAAATTTCATCAATTTCGTTTTCTTTAAAAACATAATTCAGTAATTCAATCTGAGTTCTTAAAAAATAAACATTAGATAGTTTTTCTTCTAAAGAAGTCTTTGCTCCTCTCCAAAATCTAGCTCCTTTAATATCAATTCCAATAAAATTTTTATTAGGATTTAACTTGGCTAAGTTAACAGTATATTCACCTTTACCACATCCAAGCTCTAAAACGATAGGATTAGAATTTTTAAAAACTTGTTTTCTCCAACTACCATATTGTTTGAATTTTTTTTCAATTAATTCATCTCTTGTGGGTTGGACTACATTTTTAAAACTTTCGTTCTCAGCAAATCTTTTAAGTTTATTTTTACTTCCCAAATTTCAAATATTTAGGCAGTAAATTTAGTTAGATTTTTCTATTGAGAAGGAAAATTCAGAACCAATTCCGTAATCACTCTCTACATATATTTTTTCATTATGAGCGTCAATTATGTGCTTAACTATGGCTAGACCTAATCCCGAACCACCTGTTGATCTATTTCCTGAATTTTCAACTCTATAAAATCTTTCAAACAATCTTTCAAAGTGTTCTTTTTTAATTCCTTGTCCATTGTCTGTAATTCTAACTAAATATTTGTTTTCAAGTATTTCCTCAATAGAGATTTCAGTTGTTCCATCTTTCTTTCCATACTTAATTGAATTTTCAATTAAATTAGTTAAAACTTGATGAATTTTTTCCTGGTCAGCAGTAACATTGATTTTATTTTTTTTAGAATCAATTATAAGAGATATATTATTTTTTTCTGCTTGAATTTCAAGCATTTCAAAAACATTATTAATAATAGAAATTAAATTAAACGATGTTTTTTCTAATTTCATATTATCAGATTCTAATTTTGTAATTAAATCCAAATCTTTCGCAATGAAAATCAATCTTTCTATAGCTTTCTCGGCAATTTTTAAATACTTTAAATTTACTTTTTCGTCTTTCAATGCACCATCAATAAGAGTCAACAAGTAACTTTGAGAAGTAAATAGAGGCGTTTTAAGCTCATGAGCCAAATTACCAATAAAATTTCGACGAAAATTTTCTTTCTCCTTCATTGACTTAATCTCAGTTTGACTTTCAATAGAATAATTTTTTAGTTGATCAACTAAATCTTCCATATTAGTTGAAATTAAATTCTCTTCAACAATATCTTTCTTTGGGATAATTGAGTTATATATCTCTTTGATTTTATTTTCAACAAAAAACTTTAAATATAAATAAGTAAAAAAGAAAGAAACTAATGTTAAAACAGTTGTCAAAAACAAAAATTGACTAATATTTTCTATTTGATAAGTGTTATTAAAATTGATTGAGAGATAAGTAATTATTGATATTACCAGAGCAAGGATTAATGAAAAAACAAATGATTTTAGCTTTATGTTACTAAATGATGACATAATATTATTGGTTAAACTTGTATCCTATTCCTTTGACTGTTTTAAAATACAAAACTCCAATTTTTTCTCTTAATTTTCTAATATGAACATCTATTGTTCTATCACCCACTACAACTTCAGATCCCCATACTTTGCCCATTATTTCATCTCTTGTAAATACTTTACCAGGTTTAGAGGCCAATAAATAAAATAGCTCAAACTCCTTTCTTGGAAGTGCAATTTCTTTATTTTTTAGATAAACTAAATATGAGTTTCTATCTATCTTTACCTCACCCAAGTCAATTAAAGTTATTTCTTCATTTTTTTTATTAAGTCTTTTAAAAATTGATTCAATTTTTTTTAGTAAAATTTTTGGTTTAACTGGTTTAGAAATATAATCATCTGCGCCAGCATCAAAAGCTGATAACTGAGTATAGTCTTCACTTCTAGCACTTAAAAATATAATTCGTGTATTTACTAAAGAGGGAATTTCTTTAATAAGCGAGCAGGCCTCTATACCATCCATTTCAGGCATCATAACGTCAAGCAAAATTATTTCTGGAAGAAATATTTTTGCTTTTTTTATAGCTTCTTTTCCATTAGCTGCAGATTTAACATCATAACCACCTAAAGACAAATTGTATCTAAGTATTTCAACTATATCCGGGTCATCATCAACAACAAGAATTTTAGGAATTTTAGACATTTTTTTAATTTTTTTCAAAATTAAATATTTAAGAGTTTAACTTGCAGCATTTAACAATTACTTAATATTGTAAAGGGCATAATTTAAATGAATATAAATTTAAAATCCAATGTAAACTTTGAAATTGAAGCATTAAAAATTTTCAATTATCAATATAATAATAATAAGGTTTACAACAAGTATTGTAATTTTTTAAAAATTAGAAATGTCACTAAACTAGAGGAAATTCCATTTATGCCAATCCAATTTTTTAAAAATCACAAAGTTAGTTGCAATAATAAACATTCTCATGTTTTTAAAAGTAGTGGAACTAAAGGAACTAGAAGCAAGCATTATATTTCTGATATTAAATTATATGTAGAATGTTTTGAAAAAATATTTAAATCAAATTACGGTAATGTTAAAGGAAAGATTATTTTAGGACTTCTACCTTCTTATGTTGAACAAGGTTATTCATCTTTAGTTTTTATGGTTGATCATTTAATTAAATTATCTGAGCAAACAAAGAGTGGATTTTATTTAAATAATTATAAGAAACTTTATGATTTAATAAACAATGTAAATGAAAAAAAAATAATTCTTTTTGGTGTAAGTTACGCATTACTAGATTTTATTGAAAAATACAATTTGAGTTCTAAAAATTTAACGGTAATCGAAACAGGTGGAATGAAAGGAAGAAGAAAGGAGATAACAAGAGATGAACTTCATGAAAGATTAAAAATAGGGTTTGGTACTGAATCAATACATTCGGAATATGGAATGACTGAACTACTTTCTCAAGCTTATTCAAAAAAAAATGGAATATTTAAAACACCAAATTGGCTAAAAGTTTATTGCAGAGACATAAACAATCCGCTAAACATTAAATCAAGTGGAAAAGGTGTTTTAAATTTTATAGATTTAGCAAACATTAATTCATGTTCTTTTATTGCAACTGAAGATATCGGTCAAGTATATTCTAATGATTCTTTTGAAGTTTTGGGAAGGTTAGATGAATCTGATATTAGAGGATGTAATCTTATGTTTAGTCAATAGTTATAAGGAAATAAAATTTCTTTCCTCTTTGAGCTAAAATATACTTATCACATATTAGACTTTTTTCAGAAATGGTGTATGATAAATCAATTTTTTCCTTATTAATAGAAACCGCATTCTGATTAATTGATCTTAAAATTTCAGATTTTGATGATAAAAATCCTACACTGTGAAGAAAATCTTGAATATTTTTAGACTTAGTGAAATCCCTTTTCTTAATAACTATATTTGGAACTCCATCAAAAATTTCTAAAAAAGTTTTTTCGTCTAATTTACCAAGGTCTTCAGACGTTGATTTTCCAAACAAAATATTTGAGGCAGTAATCGAATTATTCAGATCCTCTTTTGAATGAACTAAAACAGTTAAAAAGTCTGCTATTAAGTTTTGTAAAATTCTCTTATGCGGAGCTTCTTGGTGGGACTTGATAAAATTTTCAATTTCGCTTTCATTATAAAAGGTAAATATTTTAATATACTTTTTTGCATCATCATCAGAAATGTTAAGCCAGTATTGATAAAATTTATATGGAGATGTTTTATTTCTGTCAAGCCAAACATTACCATCTTCAGTTTTACCAAATTTTGTTCCATCAGCTTTAGTTATTAGTGGGCATGTGATTGCATATGCTTTTTCTGATGTTTTTTTTCTAATGAGTTCAACCCCACTGGTAATATTGCCCCATTGGTCACTACCACCCATCTGAATAGAACAATCTTTATTAGTAAATAAGTGATAAAAATCATATGCTTGAATTAATTGGTAAGTAAATTCTGTAAATGACATTCCAACAGTAGAATCTTTACTTAATCGTTTTTTAACAGATTCTTTAGCAATCATGTAGTTTACTGTTATATGCTTACCAGTATCTCTAATAAAGTCAATAAGATTTACATTTTGATACCAATCATTATTATTACAAAGCTCAGCAGAATTGTTATCATCAGAATCAAATTCTAAAAACTTTGATAGCTGCTTGTAAATTCCTTTAATATTTTTATTGAGTTCATCCTTTGTAAGTAAATTTCTTTCATTTGATTTTCCAGACGGATCTCCAATCATGCCAGTTGCACCACCAATAAGAACAATTGGTTTATGCCCAAATCTTTGAAAATGCATTAAGATTAATATTTGAACTAAACTGCCTATATGTAATGAGTCTGATGTAGGATCAAATCCTATATAGCCGGAACAAGACTTTTCTTTTAATATGTCTTCACAACCAGGGATGTAATCTTGAAGCATCCCTCTCCATTCTAATTCTTTTATAAAGTTTGACACGAAATTAAGTTTTAACAAATATATATCTCTTGAGTGTAAGAAAAAAGTAAAGTAAAAAATAGTACTTTCGCTTTATGATATTAGTTACTGGAGGTACCGGACTTGTTGGGTGTCATTTGCTTTACAATTTAATTTTAAATGGTAAAAAGGTAAAGGCCTTACACAGAAAAAACAGCAATATTGAGGTTGTAAAAAAAGTATTTTCATATTACTCTGAAAACTCAAATAATTTGTTTAACAAAATAGATTGGGTTGAGGGTAACATTAATGACATTACAAGCTTAGATAATGCGTTCAAAAATGTAGATGAAGTCTATCATTGTGCTGCTTTTATTTCTTTTAGTAATGAGGATTTAAATGCCATGAAAAAAATAAACATTGATGGCACGGCGAATATGATAAATTTTGCTTTAGAAAAAAAGGTTGATAAATTTTGTTATGTCAGCACAATCGCAGCTGTTGGTGAAAAAAAAGATTCTTTAATTGATGAAGAATGTGAATGGAAAGAAAATAATAATCCCTACTCCGAAACTAAACATTATGCTGAACTTGAAGTTTGGAGAGGAATTTCAGAGGGATTAAATGCAGTTATTGTTAACCCAGGTGTTATTGTTGGTAGTGGATTTTGGAGAAGGGGGAGTGGAGCCTTTATCACTACAGTGAGTAGAGGAATGAATTATTACCCAACTGGTAAAACTGGTTTTATTTGCGTTAAAGATGTTGTTAGTATAATGATAAAATTAATGGACAAAAATGTTTTTTCTGAAAGATTTATTTTAGTTGCTGAAAATTGGTCTCAAAAAGATTTTATAAATAGTATTTGTAAAAATTTAGACATTAAACCTCCAAAAAATAAAGCAACAAATAGCATTATGTATTTAGGACTTTACTTAGATTTTTTTAGAAGTTTTTTTCTAAACAAAAAAAGAAGATTAAGTAAAGCTATCATTAAATCTGGGCAATCTAAAAATGAATATTGTAATAAAAAAATTAAAAATTCTATAAATCATAATTTTATTAAAGTCGAAGACTCAATAATTGAGACTTGTAAAAACTTTAAGATTAATCTATATCAATAGATTCATTCTCTTGGAAATTTGATTTGCTTTTTAGTTCTAACTCAATTGAATCCCTAACACTTATCATTTTTTTTTGCAGACTTGAATATATCTTTAAATATAACTTAGGATTTGTGGAATAATAAAAATTGCTTTCAGCAAATTGCATACTATCAATATTATGAATCTTGTAAAGAAGAGTGTCTTTAATGTTGTAATAATTTAAGTCAGAAATATTTCTAAATGACCGACTTGAATTAATTATGTTAACATCAAAAAGAAAATCAACCATTTGCTGCTCAGTCATTAAATTATCAGGCTTTGAATTTTCTGAACATGAAAAAAAAATTAATATTATTATTAAAAACCTTTTCATCTATTAAATGTAATTTTTTGCCCAACTAATATATCACTAAAATTACCCCTATCATAAATCAAATTCCCATTTACAAAAGTGTGAGTTACTTTAGATTTAAACTTTTCTCCTTCAAAGGGAGACCAGTTACATTTATAAAGAATATTTTCTCTTTTGACAATCCAAGGTTGATCTAAATCAATTAAAACTAAGTCAGCATAGTACCCCTCTCTTATAAATCCTCTTCTATTAATTTGAAAAAGGATTGCAGGGTTATGACACATTTTAGTAACTATATTTTCAAGGGAGATTTTATTATTCAAATAATGTTCAATCATAGAAACCAAACCATGTTGAACTAGAGGTCCTCCAGAGGGACATTCTAAGTATGAGTTAGATTTTTCTTCAAGAGTGTGTGGCGCATGATCAGTAGCAATAACATCAATTCTATCGTCTAATAAAGACTTCCAAATCCCATCCCTGTCTTTTGATGTTTTAATTGCTGGATTCCATTTAATTAGACCTTGTTTTTTTTTGTAATCATCTGCTGAAAACCATAAATGATGAACACAAACTTCTGATGTAATTTTTTTTTCATTTAAAGGAACACTATTATCAAATAATAACGATTCACTATACGTTGAAAGATGAAATACATGTAATCTAGCATTTGTCTCTTTTGCTAATTGAATTATTTTTGTTGTTGATTTTAAACAAGCTTCTTCCGATCTAATTTCTGGATGACATTCAAATGGAATATTTTTCCCATATTTTAGTTTATATTTCTCTAAGTTTTCTTTTACAATTTTCTCATCCTCGCTATGTACTACAATGATTAAATCAGTGCTGAGAAAAATTTCTCTTAAAATATCTTGGTCATCTACTAACATATTTCCAGTTGATGAGCCTAAAAAAATTTTTAGAGCTGCAACTTCGCTTTTATTAAGTTTTTTTATTTCATCTAAATTTGAGTTTGTTGCTCCAAACATAAATGAATAGTTAGCATATGAACTCTGACTAGCTATTTCAAATTTATTCTCAAGTTCCTTTAAAGTAGTTGTTTGAGGAACTGTGTTTGGCATTTCAATAAATGAGGTTATTCCACCTGCTACTGCTGCTCGTGATTCAGTTTTTATAGTTGCTTTATGAGTTAACCCTGGTTCTCTAAAATGAACTTGATCGTCTATTAAACCTGGAATTAAAATCTTTCCAGTTGCATCTATAATTTGAAAATCATCTTCTATCTCAATATTATCCTGAATTTTATTTATAAAATCATCAACTATTAATAAATCAGAATTAAAAATTTTTTCTTCATTTACAATTGATGCATTTCTAATTAATACTTTTCTATTCATTAATTTTTATAGTTTGAATAAACTTTTTAATCTCATGGAAATCAAACCAAAAACAGCTTCAAAAATAATACTACTATTCATTTTTGAATCTCCGTACAATCTATCCTTAAAAATAATAGGAATCTCTAATATCTTAAATTTATTTTTGAAAGATTTAAATTTTAATTCAATTTGAAAAGCATATCCATTAAATACTAAGGATTCTACATCTATGGATTTTAATACTTCAGATTTGTAACCTACAAAGCCAGATGTAGCATCTTTAACTGGCAATCCCGTAACTATTCTAGAGTAGAGAGAAGCAGAATATGATAAAATAATTCTACTTAAGGGCCAATTTACAACGTTAATTCCATTGATATATCTTGATCCAATAACAACATCATATTTTTCTAAATTATCATAAATTCTAACTAAATCCTCAGGGTCATGTGAAAAATCTGCATCCATTTCAAACACATATTTATAATTATGGTTCAAAGCCCAATTAAAACCTTCTTTATACGCTTTGCCCAATCCTTCTTTTTTTAATCTACTAATAATAAATACTTTATTTTGTTGTTTCTTAATAAATCCATTTACTAGTTTAGACGTTCCATCTGGTGAATTATCATCAACAATTAATATATCAAATTGAACGGATAATGATAATATGTGATTTATAATGTTAACTATATTCTCTGCTTCGTTGTAAGTAGGTACGATTACTAAAGAATTATTCATATTAATTAACAAAAGTACTGATTTAGAATAGAAGAACGAATAAGGTCTAAAATATTATTAATTTTGAATAATGAACGAGCTTGAACTCATTGATATTCATATAGAAAATTGGATTAAAATCGTCTTTATAATTTCTACAATACATGTCTTTATAGCAAGAATTAAACTAGGTTATAGGTTTCAATATTTTTTAGCGTTTTGGAATATTCACAGGTATTTTTATTTTGTTTCTGGAAAGAGAATTAGCTCTCCAATTAATATCAATTTTGTTAGTTTGCGAGTCATAACTACTTCTTTTTTAATACATTACTTTTTTGATCCAGAAACTTTTTTTGATGATAATGAACTAGTTAATTTTTTATATTGGAATTTAACTATAGTTACTTTAATTTTTCTTAAATTCTTTACAGAAAAATTACTTTCACACATATTTAACTATAATAAGCGTTTTAGCGAAATAAATGAATACAGAATTGGAATAAAAAATTTGTTTTCAATTCATCTATTTTTTTTCTTGTTTTTAATTTTTTTTAGTAATGTTTCTATTGAAATTCTAAGACAAATTTTAATATTTTTCTTTTTTATTTATCAGTTGCTTTTCTACAGATTTATCTTTAAAAAGAATATGATTGGAACAATAAAAGGACTTGTTTATTTTATTTTATATCTTTGCACGTTCGAAATTATACCAATCGTAGGCATATTAAGTCTATTAAAATAAAAAAGCAATATGAAAGTTAAATCAATTTTAGTTTCACAGCCTGCTCCAACAATTGAAAATTCACCTTACATAACTTTAAAGAAAAAAAGAAAAGTAAAAATTGACTTTATTCCTTTTATTCATGTTGAAGGTTTAACAGCAAGAGAGGTTCGAAGACAAAAAATAGATTTATCTAAATTCTCAGCTATCATTCTTACCAGTAGAAATGCTGTAGATCATTTTTTCAGAGTTGCAGAAGAAATGAGATTTCCTATACCAAATGCATTAAAATATTTTTGCCTTTCTGAGGCTGTTGCATTTTATTTGCAAAAATATGTTGTTTATAGAAAAAGAAAAATTTATGTTGGTGGAAGAACATTCAATGATTTAACTGAACAAATTTCAAAGTACAGTGAAGAAAATTTTCTGATTCCATGTGCCAACGTTTTATCTCCTGCTATTCCAAAAAAATTAGATGAACTTGGTGTAAGGTGGACTCAGGGTACTTTTTATAAAACTGAAATTAGTGATTTATCTCACCTTAAAGAAGTATTCTACGATATTCTTGTTTTTTTCAGTCCATCTGGAATTGAATCATTAATACATAACTTTCCTGATTTTAAACAAAATGATACTAGAATTGCCGTATTTGGTAAAACAACTGTAAAAGCTGCAGAAAAAGCTGGTTTAAGAATTGACATTTCAGCCCCAACTCCAAAGATCCCTTCAATGTCTAAGGCACTTGATATTTATATTGAGAAGGTAAATAAAAAATAATCACCCCTTGACTTGACTTTGAAAATTTTTCATAAAATTATCAAAATCATCTTGAGTTTTAAGCGTTTTGTAAGTATCATCTTTAAATAAAGTTAAATAAATCTCAATTTGTTTAGGATTAAGATAACCTCTGATAGGAGATATATAATTCATTGAAGAATCAAAAAAAAGTGTTGAGGGATATGCATTTACTCCCAAATATCTAGTTAATTCGTGGGATGAATTTCTTTTTTGGGATCTTGAACTATCATAATTAGGATTTGTAAATATTCTGTCCATAAATTTTACTGTCTCGTTTCCTTCACCATTAAATTTAACTGCATAATAATTTTCATTTATAATTCTGATAATATCAGCATTTCCAAAAGTATTCTTATCCATTAATTTGCATGGACCACACCAGTTTGTATAAATATCAATCAAAACATTCTTGGGGTTATTTTTTTGAACTTTTTCAAGTTCGTTAAAACTAATCCAATTAATTTGTTGCGAACTTCCTTTAAAAAAAATAAAAAGGAAGAAAAAACAGATGAAAATTTTAAGGTTATTCTGCATTATGCACTAATCTTTTAAGTGGCTTGATTATTAAAATTACTAGAATACCAAAAATTGTGCAAAATATTGTAATTCCAGTAAATGTTTCAAAATCTCCAATATCAGAGGCATTCTCACCAATTAAACCTGCAACTTTATTTCCCAATCCTGTTGCAGCAAAGTAAGCACCCATCATAAAAGCTCCCCAACGAGCAGGTGCAAGTTTGGTTATAAAAGATAATGCAACAGGTGAAGCACATAGCTCTCCAATAGTATGAAAAAGGTAAGCAAGTAGTAACCAATACATCGCAGATTTTTGAGTGATATTTCCGCTTGCATCATAAGTAACTTCGTTTGCAGCCATTGACATAAAGGCAAATCCAAATCCCATTATTATAACTCCAACTGCCATTTTAAAAAGAGATGAATGTTCGTAACCCTTACTTTTCCACCAAATCCAAAATGAACCAATTAATGTTGCAAAAATTAATATATAAATGGCATTAGCTGATTGAAACCAGCTTGCAGGTACCATAAAAGATCCCAATGCTAAGTCGGTTTTTTGAGAAGCATACAAGTTCATTAAACCTCCTGCTTGTTCAAAAGCACCCCAAAAGACAATAACAATTAAAAAAGCTAAATATGTTACTAAAATTCTATCTTTTTCTATTTTATCTCCGTCATTGTAAACAACTATTGCAAATCCTACAGCAAATGCTATTCCCATTATTAAAAGTCCATAGTTCCAATCTCCTGAATAACCTACATATAATCCTAAAATTGCCGTAAGTAAAAAGCCAATTAAAGAGTTTGTCTTTTTAAAAATTTGAAGAAATAAGTTTTCTTTTTTGTCAAGATTATCTTCTTTTTGAGGAACTAAATTGCCTACATGGGTTAAATACTTTTGACCTTTCCAATATCCAAATTGACCAATTGCCATTCCTATTCCAGCTAAACCAAACCCATAATGCCAATTATAAACTTCTCCTACATAACCAACTAATAGTGCAGAAATTGCAGCACCAAGATTAATTCCCATGTAAAAAATGTAGAATCCCATATCACGTTTATTATGATCATTTTTTTCATATAACCCGCCTACCATGGTAGAAATATTTCCTTTTAAACATCCAACTCCTAAAACAATAAAAGCTAGACCAGTATAAAAAGCCCAAAGTGCTTCAACAGCCAAAATACCATGACCAAAACAGAGTAACAACCCTCCAAGCATTACTGATTTTCTCTGACCCAAGTACCTGTCAGCTAAAATTCCACCAGGAATAGTAGCTAAGTACACAAACATAGTATACCAACCATAAAGAGCAATTGCAGAACTATCAGTCCAACCCATACCAGGATTATTACCAGAAGTTTCAGAGACTAGGTACAATACTAAAATTGCCCTCATTCCATAATAACTAAACCTTTCCCATAGTTCAGTAAAAAATAATACAAATAAACCTACAGGATGTCCTAAAAAAGTTTTTTGACTTAGTTGTGTGTTGCTTTCCATAATATTAAAATTTAATAATTTTTTTTCCGTGATAAAATTTACCGTTTAATTTAGAATGAATAATTTCAAAATTTTCATGAGTTATTCCTCCAGCACTTATTACTTCAAAATTAACAGGAGCTAAATCTAACATTTTTTTTAGATATTCAGATCCATCCAACGCAAATTGCTTACCTCCGGATGACAAAACTCCGTTTATATTTGGATTAAGAATAATTTTTTCAAATGATTTAATAACTGAATTTGAGTGATCGATTGCTTTATGAACTATGAACTTTAAAGGTTTGGCTAGCACAGCTAGATCTGAAATTTGATCAATATTCAATTCATTATTTTTATCTAAACAACCTGTTACTATTCCATCAACTTTTAATGATTTACAAAACTTTATACCCTCGTACATTTCATTAATATCTTTTTTATTATAAATAAAACCATTTGGATGAGGTCTTATCATAATACGAACTGGAATTTGTATTTTACTTAAAACATTTTGGATTAATGACTTTGAAGGAGTTAAACCATCTAAGTCTAATCTACTGCATAATTCTATCCTATTAGCACCATTTTTTTCTGCTTCTTGAGCATCAAATAATGAATCTACGCATACTTCTTTTATAATTTGCATGCAGAAAGTTACCTAAAAATGATATCTTTTGAAAGTTTCAATGGCAGTGTAATCAGACATTCCAATGTCTCTAAACTTTTTTGCAATTTCTCTGTTTCTGTCCTCAGCTCTTACCCAAAACTCTCTATTATCATCTCCCTGAAACATAACATTGTCCTTTTGTGTTTGGTGATAAAAGATTGCTTTTCTTTTTCTAAGTACTTGATTTGGGCTCATTGGAACTGCCATATCAATTTCGTGAATTGGCCATTCATGCCATGCCCCTCTGTATAACCAAACCCAACAATCTTTCATAAATGATTTATTTTTTAAAACAGCCAAACAATCAAAAAGAATATCAAGACAAACTTTGTGTGTGCCGTGAGGGTCAGCCAGGTCTCCAGCTGCATAGATTTGGTGTGGTTTAATTTCGTTTATGATATCTAAAATAATTTTTTTATCAGCTTTTGATGTTTGATTTTTTTTCACAGTTCCAGTCTCGTAAAATGGTAATTTTAAAAAGTGTACATTTTTATCTTCAAGTCCAATAAATCTTGTAGCAGCTAAAGATTCTTTCTCTCTAATAGAGGCTGCTATTTCTCTTACCCTCGCATTATTTATTATTTCTGTGTTATCTTTTAATAAATCAATAATATCATTATTATCACTGGCACAATCAGGAAAAATAGAGTCTATAACTTCTAAAAATTTGAGAACATCTGAATTGCTTACTGCAATATTTCCAGATGTTTGATAAGCAACATGAACTTCATGCCCCTGTGAAACTAATCTATCAAAAGTTCCTCCCATTGAAATTACATCATCATCAGGATGGGGACTAAAAATTAGAACTCTTTTTCTTGGTGGTTCTGATCTCTCGGGTCTAGCTTTATCATCTGAATCTGGCTTCCCACCAGGCCATCCGGTGATTGATCTATGAATTTTTTTGTAAAAATCTAAATTTAAATCATAGTAGGAACTATCAATCAAAAGTTCCGATAAATTATTTTCATTATAATCGGATTCGGTAAGATTAAGGATTGATTTATTGGTGATCTCGCAAAGCCAAGCAACTGCTTTTCCTTTCAATTCATCATTCCAATCTGAATATCCTGTTTTCCAAGGAGTCCTTATTCTAGTTAAATTTTCAGAAGCTGCATTATCTAATACAAAAGTTACATTTTTATGATCTTGAAGATAACTAGCTGGTATGTTAGAATCAATTTTATCCTCTATAGCTTTTTGAACAACAGAGGATTTATTATTTCCCCAAGCCATCAAAACAATTCTTTTAGATTTTCTAATAGTTCTAATTCCCATAGTTATTGCAGTTGTAGGGACATTTTCTATTCCAAAAAATGACTTTCTAGCATCATTTCTTGTCAAATAATCTAAGTGAACTAACCTTGTTATTGAATTATAATTTGATCCTGGTTCATTAAATCCTATGTGACCCGTTCTTCCAATGCCGAGTAATTGAAAATCAATTCCACCACATTTTTTAATTTTATTTTCATACTTATTACAATAATCATTTATCTTTTCAATGGGAACTGATCCATCCGGAATATTAATGTTTTCTTTTAAAATATCAATATGATCAAATAGGTGAATATTCATAAAATGATTATAACTATTAATATCATCTTTTGACATGGGATAATATTCATCCAAATTAAAAGTTATAACATTTTTAAAACTAAGACCTTCTTGATTATGTAATCTTACCAATTCTTGATAAACTGAAATTGGAGATGAGCCAGTAGCTAAGCCAAGCACACAATTCTTTTTTTGTTTCTGTTTTTCTTTTATCAGATCTGAAATTTCTTTAGCTATCATTAGTGAAGCTTTTTTAGAATCATCAAAAATTACACTATGAATTTTCTCAAACCTTGTTTGTTCTAAATCTCCAGGTGATTTGTAGCTAATATTCATTTATCTTAATTTTTTTAATTTATTCCAATTATATTTTAAACCAAAAGAAAAAACTATTCCAATTATTAAAAAAGACAAACCATTATTTATCTCTCCATATATAAAATATCCAGTCGAAAATAATAAAGAATATATAGCAAAAGATCCACACAACATACATATTATTCCAAGAGGAACTGACCATTTTTTATCTTCATCTTTTTTATCAAAAAATATGTTTTGAAGCTCTGCTTCTTTTCTAATTTTCTCCCATCCAGGACCTCCAGGATTAGTTTTTTTACAAAAATCAATCAATGATTCTGTGGTATCAGGTTTCGTCAAAAAAGTAACCAACAACCATATAAACGTGGTAACTAAAACAACTGCCGGAAACTCATAGTAGCTTTCAAATACGCCAGTATCGGAAAACAAATAATCTCCAATGTATGTGTACTTTAAAATAATTGTAATAAATCCTGAAACCAACATCGCCGAAATTTCACTCCATGCATTAATTCTCCACCAAAACCATCTCAAAATAAAAATTAAACCTGTTCCAGCTCCAAACATTAAAATAATTTGAAATAGCTCAAGTGCATTAGTCAATAACAAAGCGAACAAAGAACTTAAAACAAATAGAGAAACGGTAGAAAGTCTTCCTACATTAACTAATTCTTTTTCAGAGGCGTTTTTATTAATCTGTTGTTTATAAAAGTCATATACTATATATGACGAACCCCAATTCAAATGAGTTGAAATTGTTGACATAAATGCCGCACCTAAGGAAGCAACTACAATACCTAGGAGTCCTGACGGAAGTTTAGTAAGCATTGCTGGGTAGGCTAAATCTTGACCTAGTTTATCAGGTGAAATGTTAGGAAATGCTTCTTGAATACTCTGTATATCAGGAAAAACAACTAGTGAAGCTAATGCTACTACAATCCATGGCCAAGGTCTTAAGGCATAATGCATAATATTATAGAAAAAAGTAGCGCCAATTGCATGATTTTCATTTTTAGCAGCCAACATTCTCTGTGCAATGTAACCACCTCCACCTGGCTCAGATCCAGGATACCACGAACTCCACCATTGAACCGCCAAAGGGATAATAAGTAAAGGAATGTAAAAATTTGGATCATCAAAACTAGGTAGAATTGAAAGTTTATTTGAAATACTTTCATTTGTTATCAAGCTAGTCATTCCCCCAACTTCAGGCAAATTAACAAGATAATATGCAGCTCCTATAGATCCAGCCATTGCTGCAAAAAATAGAACAAAATCTGTGTAAACAACTCCTCTAAAACCTCCAACTGTACTAAAAATAACTGTAATTGTACCAGCATATAAAATGGTCTCTAAAGGATCTAAACCTAGCATTATTTCTCCAATTTTAATGGCAGCTAAAATTACTCCTGCCATTGCCATCACATTAAAAATAACACCTAAGTAAATTGCCCTAAATCCTCTTAAAAATTTTCCTCCCCATCCACTATATCTTAATTCATAAAATTCCATATCAGTGGAAACTTCTGATCTTCTCCATAGCTTGGCATAAACAAATACAGTTAAAAGCCCAGTAAAAAGAAAAGCCCACCATACCCAATTTCCAGAAACACCATCGTTTCTAACAATATCTGTAACCAGATTTGGAGTATCCGTTGAAAAAGTAGTTGCAACCATTGAAATTCCTAGTAACCACCAAGGCATATTTCTTCCAGAAAGAAAATATTCATTAGAACTTAAAGAGGATTTTTTAGAAACATAAAATCCAATAAATAGAATTATGGAAAAAAACCCTGTAATGATTACAATATCAAGGAGTGAAAGATCAATCATAAAATTAGTTGTTATATTAAAATTAATTATTTAAAATTTATTAAAATCTTTAAATAGATAAAAGCAAGTAATTTATAGACTAAGTATTCCTGATGACTCATTAGCTTTTATAATCTCATTGACACCTATTTTTGAGAGCTCACTAATAATTTTTTTGTGGTTTAATCTCTTTGATAATATTAAGATAGAACCGCCACCACCAGATCCTATAATTTTTGTGCCATATGCACCATGTTTTCTTGCTATTTCGATCATGTGATCAATCTTTGGAACAGTGATAGAAAGTTTATTTTTCAAAATATCGTGATGCTCATTCATCAATTTTCCAAGTTTAAGTAAATCAGGGTTTGTTTTTTTTAATTCTTTATGTGCAGATAAAGTTATATTATGATTTAAAACAGCTGCTTCAAAATAAGTGAAAGAAGATTTTTTTAAAATTTTACTGTAATAAACTAGTTCAGAGATTTTAACTTTACTTATATCAAATAATGGATTTAAACTTTTTAATTTATTAATTGAATTTAAGGTTTTGGCTTTTAAATTCTTTAACAAAAAATCAGTTTGTTTTTTAACACTTGAATTGGCAACAATAAAATCATTAAATGGAGATTTCAATCTATCGAATGAATAATTTTCACCTGTTTGTAAAAAAATTGTTTTTCCCAAACTAATAGAATATTGATCCATCCGACCTCCTGAACCACCTTGTTGTTTAACTTCGCTTTGGTAAGCTAGTTCTGCCAAGTTAACATCAGAGATTTTTTTATCACCAAATGTCTCACAAAAAAATTTCAATAAAGCAACTGTTAAAGCTGAAGAGCTAGAGATCCCAGCATTAATAAAAATTTCGCTGTATATTTTTATATCGTAACCCTTATTTATGTCATAACAATTTTTTTTAAGAGTTTTAATTACGTGTCTAATATGGTCCCCCTTTTTAATATTTTTTAATTCATCATTTAAATCAATTGAAAATTCCTTTTTCAAATCCAATAAAAAAAAGTTTAAAAAATTAGAGCAATTAGGTTTACCCTCGACAGTAATGTATTTATCAATTGCACAAGTGATTACAGGAAGTTCTAAGTAATCTTGATGATCTCCAAACAAACAAATTCTTGCTGGTGCTTTTACAACCATAAACTATAGTTCTAGATTGGGAATTATAAACTCTTTCAAAATTGGTGTTGAATGAGATTCTTTAAACTTAACTTCAAATTCTTTAATTAATTCAGGGTGGTTTTTAGAAATATCGTTTAATTCTTTTTCATCAACAGATAAATTGTAGAGTTCAATTTTAGAAACCTCTTCAAATAAATTTTTTCTAATAGCTTTCCATTTACCCATTCTAATTGCTTGAAGACCACCACTTGCAGGGTATTCCCAATAAAGATAATTGTGTTTAATTTGATCTTTACCAATAATTTCATTGTAAAAACTTATACCATCAGTTTTGTGTGTGTTTTCAATTCCAGCAATATCACAAGCTGTCTCAAAAAAGTCATAAAATGATGAAATATGATTAGATTTAGAGCCTGGTTTAATTTTATCTGGCCATGAAACTATCATTGGAATTCTTATTCCTCCCTCACTAAGACTACCCTTCATTGTTCTTCTTGAGTTTGTAAATTTTCCTGTACTATTAAAAAAATCATAATCTACATGATCGACCCAAGTTGGACCATTGTCACTGGAAAATATTATTAAAGTATTTTCATAAATTCCAATTTCTTTTAACTTAGAAACTAAATCTCCAACTTGTTCATCCAGATAAGAAATCATTGCTGCATAAGTTGCCCTTGGAGTTCTATTTGGATAATAAGACTTTCCAGTGTAAGGACTTTCTTTACCAAATTTTTTTTCATAATAACTTACCCAATTTTTTGGAGCTTGCAAAGGTAAATGTGGTATTGGGGAAGCGTAATATAAAAAGAATGGTGAGTTTTTGTTTCTAGAAACAAAATCAATTGCTTCTTTATGCATTAATGTAGGAGCATAATCGTTCTGATTATATTTGTTATATGAAAATGGATCATTGGGATCATTATCACCTATCCCTTCTTGTTTCGTTACAATAAAATTATCTAAAATATGTCTTGTCTCATTTTTCCATAAATGGGTTGGATAAAAAGTATGTGCTTGTCTTTGACAATTGTAACCATAAAAAAAATCAAAACCCTTTTTATTAGGAATACTATTTGTTGTCGGACCACCAAGTCCCCATTTACCCACCATCCCTGTTCTATAACCATTTTTTTGTAAAACTTGAGAAATGGTAATTATTGAATCTGCAAGAGGTTTTTGACCTTCTAAATGAGGATCGTCAAACATGGCCTTAAAACTCCATACATCACCTCTTTCCGACCACTCACTATTTCCTCTTATGTAATTATTACCCGAATGCTTTCCTGTCAAAAGAATACTCCTTGCAGGAGCACAAACTGGAGCACCTGTATAATGGTTATTAAATATCATACCACTTTTAGCAAGTTTGTCAATATTTGGAGTTTCTATATATTTTTGTCCATAAACTCCAAGCTCTCCGTAACCCAAATCATCCGCTAAAATGTATATAATATTAGGCTTTTTGGTGTTAAGTAATTTATCTGAGTCACATCCAATTGAAACCAATAAACAAATAGATAAACAAAAAAAATATTGAATTTTTCTTTTCATTGATTAAGAGCTGAAGTTATTACTAATTTATAAAAATTGGAAGAACTACATTAATACAATGATTATCTTTGAAGCATGGATAAAAAAAGTTTCAAGAACAAAGTCGAAGGTTTTTCGAAATTTAGTAAAGAAGAAAAAATAAATTGGATTGAAAAAAATTACTTTGAAAATACACCCAATCCTATTTTAAAAAAGTATTGGAATAATGATATTTCTTTACAAAAAATTCATGATGAATTTACTGAAAATACAATATCTAATTTTTATTTACCACTTGGTGCTGCTCCAAACTTTTTAATTGATAAAAAAGATTACACAATTCCAATGGTCATCGAAGAAAGCTCAGTAATTGCTGCTGCTTGTAAAGCTGCCAAATTTTGGAGGACAAAGGGGGGATTTAAAACCTCAATAAAAAGCTTTAAAAAAACTGGTCAAGTTCATTTTATATATTCTGGAAATAAAACTGACTTGATGGATTTTTTTAAAATAAATAAATCCAAATTTTTTGAAGATTGTAATTCAATCACATCAAACATGGTAAAAAGAGGAGGAGGTATTATTGATATAGAATTATTAGACAAAACAAATGATATTGAAAATTACTTTCAACTAAACGCAATATTTGACACTGTCGATTCGATGGGTGCAAATTTCATAAATTCTTGTCTTGAACAATTTGCCTCAACTCTTAAAAATGAGGCAATTAAATCAACTCAATTAAAAACTGAAACTTATCCAATTGATGTTATAATGAGTATATTATCAAATTATGTCCCCGAATGTTTGGTAAGAGCTGAGGTTAGTTGTAATGTAAATTCACTCTCTATTCAAAATGGGCTTAGTGGAAAAGAATATGCTGATAAATTTATCCAAGCCATTGAAATTGCAAAAACACAAACAACAAGAGCAGTGACCCACAACAAAGGAATAATGAATGGAATTGATTCAGTAGTAATTGCAACTGGAAATGATTTTAGAGCTGTTGAAGCTGGAGTTCATGCTTATGCCGCTAAAGATGGGAATTACAAAAGCCTTACTGATGCTAGTCTTATTGAAGACGTTTTTAAATTTTGGATTGAAATTCCATTGGCTTTGGGTACAGTAGGAGGAATTACTAATTTACATCCATTGGTTAAATGGTCATTAAATTTACTAGGAAATCCTGACGCAAAAGATTTAATGAAAATTGTTGCAGTAGCTGGTTTAGCTCAAAACTTTGGAGCAATCAATTCGCTTATAACAACTGGAATTCAAAAAGGACATATGAAAATGCATTTGATAAATATTTTAAATTCCTTAGACGCTAATGAGAATGAAAAGAATAAATTATTAGATATTTTCAAAACTAATATCGTTTCCTACAGTTCTGTAAAAAAGGAATTAGAAAATTTGAGAAATAATGAATTTTAAAATATCAAGCCCAGGTAAATTACTAATAACATCTGAATATTGTGTTTTAAAAGGTGCTCAAGCTTTTGCAATTCCAACAAAATTTAAACAACATTTAAATTTTAAATACAAAGGTTCAAATAATTTAACATGGAAAAGCTTTGATTATGACAATAGTTTATGGTTCGAATGTGAATTTGAAATCGAAAAATTTGATATAATAAAAAACCAAAATGATCTCAGCCTAACTTTACAAAAAATACTGAGATCTGCTAAAAAATTAAATCCCAATTTTCTTAGTAAAAACCAAGGAGGTGAGATAATCACCACACTAGATTTTTCAAAAGATTGGGGTTTAGGAACATCTTCAACAATAATTAATAACATTGCAAAATGGTCGAACATAAGTTCATATGAACTTCTATGGGCTAATTATAATGGAAGTGGTTACGATGTAGCATGTGCTCAATCATCCAAACCAATTCTTTATGCCCTAAATAATAGGTTACCTGTAATAAAAGAGATTGATTTTAATCCGACATTTTCAAAAAATTTATTTTTTGTTTATTTAAATGCCAAAAAAGACAGTAATGAAGAAGTTGATAATTTTATTTCTCAAAAAACTGATAAATCTTTTATAAATAATATATCAAAATTAAGTTCAAGGTTTATAAAAAGTAAATCGCTTAAGGAATTTCAAAAATGTATTATCGAACATGAGGAATTAATTTCTCAAATATTGAGAAAAGAAAAAGTGAAGAATAAATATTTTTTAGATTATGATGGAGAAATAAAGAGCTTGGGAGCTTGGGGAGGAGATTTTATTTTAGCAGCTGGACCAGAAAATTCAAATGATTATTTTTTTGATAAAGGATTTAAAACTGTTTTCAATTTTAACACAATTTTTTAAAAAAAAATTTTAAAAATTAAGTTTTTGGCACGGTTAATGTAAATAATCTAACACATAATATTTTTGGTTAGTTGTTGTTTAAAATGCTCGGTTCCAAAGCCGAGCATTTTACTTTTAATCTATATCCAAGACCGTTCTAAAACCAACATGTTGAGAACTACTATCAGGTGTGTTTTTCATTCGCATTGAATTTCTGTAACCCATACAATAGGATTCATTACATAGAAAACTCCCTCCTCTCATAACTTTTTTTGAACTATACGGATCGCTAGGGTCATAACTTTTATTTGGTCCTTTAGGATTATCCGCTATTTGATTTGATATCATTGAATAATATTCACTATGATACCAGTCAGAACACCATTCCCATACATTTCCAGAAATATCATGTAAACCATAACTATTTTTTTCAAACGACTTAACCGGTGAGGTATAGTAATATTCATCTTCAACAATATTTTTACTTGGAAAATCGCCCTGCCAAATATTTAATTTAATTTTTCCTTCATCAACACCTTCATTTCCCCACGTAAAAAGGGTGTTGGATTTTCCAGCTCTTGAAACATATTCAAACTCAGCTTCAGTTGGTAGACGTTTTCCTATCCATTTACAGTATGCTACAGCATCATCCCAGCTTACATGAGTGACTGGATGATTAAGTATTAAATTAATATCTATATCATTTCCATGTGGACGTTTCCAATTAACATTTTTTTTAAGGCTCCACCATTGAGAAAAATCATTTAAATTATCTGTTATAATTTCATTAAAAACAAGAGATGAGGGGGCTAACAGACTATCATGAGGTTTTGGTGTATCTAATGGTAAATATTGTTTTAGATCATCCCAATCAATAGATCTTTCAGCTGTTGTTAAGTATCCTGTGGCATCTACAAATTTTTTAAAATCTGCAACCGTTACTTCAGACTCATCCATCCAAAAAGAGTTGACCTTTACTAAATGTTGGGGGTACTCATCTCTCATTGCCATCTCATTATCAGCACCCATCAAAAATTCACCACCATTAATAAAAACCATTCCTTTTGTGTTTAGTTCAGAAACGTTTTTTTCAATGGAGCTTTTACAAGAAATAATAACAAAAAAAAGTATAAATATTCTAATCATAAAAAACCTTTGTCCCAAATTTTTAAAGTTTTATATCTAAAATAAAAGGGTTAATCCTATTTAATACAAAATAGTAATAATTATTATTATTTTGGTATTACATGCATGAATTTATAAATGAAATAATCAAGGGTTTTTAATATTTTGAATGTATATTATAATAAAGATAGTTTTTAAAATATTTTTATTTAGAAATTACAACAACAACAACAACAACAACATAATACTATGAGTAAGAATTTAGCAGAAGAATACTGGAAAAAAAATCTTAAATATTTATTAATACTATTATCAATATGGTTTACCGTATCATTTGGATTTGGTATTCTATTAATAGATGAACTGAACCAAATTAAAATAGGAGGATTTAAGCTCGGGTTTTGGTTTGCCCAACAAGGATCTATCTATGTATTTGTTACTTTAATTTTTATATATATTTATTTGATGAATAGGTTAGACAAAAAATATCATTCTAAAAAATAATGGAGCTACAAATTTGGATTTGGTTAATGATTGGATTAACCTTTTCTCTTTACATTGGAATTGCAATTTGGTCAAAAGCCGGATCAACAAATGAATTTTATGTTGCAGGTACTGGAGTATCTCCAATAGCTAACGGAATGGCTACTGCTGCAGATTGGATGTCAGCTGCATCTTTCATTTCAATGGCAGGATTAATTTCTTTTATGGGTTACGATGGCTCCGTTTATTTAATGGGTTGGACGGGTGGATATGTTTTACTCGCCTTATTGTTAGCTCCATATTTAAGAAAATTTGGAAAATTTACAGTTCCTGATTTTATTGGAGACCGGTATTATTCTGATACAGCAAGACTAGTAGCTGTTTTCTGTGCACTAATTATTTCATTTACTTACGTAGCAGGGCAAATGAGAGGAGTAGGATTAGTATTTTCAAGGTACTTAGAAGTTGATATTAATACTGGGGTGGTTATAGGAATGGCCATTGTTTTATTTTATGCTGTTCTAGGTGGAATGAAAGGAATTACGTATACACAAGTTGCACAATATTGTGTTTTAATTTTTGCATTCATGGTTCCAGCAATTTTTATTTCTATACAAATGACTGGGAATCCAATTCCTCAATTAGGTTTTGGATCAGAAGGTGCTGATGGAATATATCTTTTAGATAAATTGGATGGATTAAGTAGAGAATTAGGATTTCATGAATACACAAGCGGATCTAAATCTAAACTTGATGTGTTTTTTATCACTGCTGCACTTATGATTGGGACTGCTGGACTTCCTCACGTAATAGTTAGGTTTTTTACTGTTAAAAAAGTAAGTGATGCAAGAAAATCAGCTGGTTGGGCTTTATTATTTATAGCAATATTATATACTACTGCTCCAGCTATTTCAGTTTTTGCAAGAACAAACTTAATTGATACTGTTAGTGAAAAGAAATATGAAGAAATGCCAGTTTGGTTTGATAATTGGGAAAAGACTGGTCTTTTAAAATTTGAAGATAAAAATGATGATGGAATAATTCAATATGTAGCAGATCCTCAAATAAATGAACTTACAATAGATAGAGATATTATGGTAATGGCAAACCCTGAAATTGCTGAATTACCTAACTGGGTAATAGCATTGTTAGCGGCAGGAGCGTTAGCTGCAGCACTATCAACAGCAGCAGGCTTACTGCTTGTCATCTCATCCTCAGTTTCTCACGATCTGATCAAAAAAATCATCAAACCTGATGTTAGTGAAAAAGGGGAATTAATTGCTGCAAGAATATCAGCATTTTTTGCGGTTATAATGGCTGGTTATTTCGGAATAAATCCCCCAGGGTTTGTGGCAGCTGTAGTTGCCCTAGCTTTTGGACTTGCGGCAGCTTCTTTTTTTCCTGCAATTGTCATGGGAATATTTTATAAAAGAATGAATAAGGAAGGTGCAATCTCAGGAATGATAACAGGTTTGCTTTTAATGCTTTTTTATATGACAAAATTCAAATTTGGATGGTTTGGAGGAGGTACAGAAGCTGATTGGTGGTTTGGAATATCTCCAGAAGGTTTTGGAACATTAGCTATGCTTGTTAATTTCATCGTCTCATTAACTGTTTGTCATATGACTAAAGAACCGTCTGAAGAAATTCAAGAATTAGTTGAAAAAATTAGAATTCCAACAATTGATAAATGAAATATTTAAATGCTTATTTATTGTTTTTTTTAATGTTTAATTTGAACTCACAAGATTTAAATTTATTTGAAAGAGAGAACTTTATTATTGAAAATGACACGTTAAATTACAGGATTTTAAAGCCTATTAATTACAATCCAAACATTAAGTATCCAGTTCATTTATTTTTACACGGTTCTGGTGAAAGAGGAAGCGATAACTCATCTCAGCTCGTGCATGGATCAGAACTTTTTTTAAAAAAAGAAAATAGAGAAAAATATAATTCATGGGTAATATTCCCGCAAGCTCCTAAACACGATTGGTGGGGTTATAAAGATCCTTATAAATTAAATTATAATGTAAAAGAATCTAAAGCCATGTCTTTGGTTGTGAAATTAATGGATAATTTTTTAAGTAGAAATGACGTAAACCAAAATAAAATTTATGTAAGTGGATTGTCAATGGGCGGAATGGGAACTTTCGTGATTTTAAATTTAAGACCTGATATGTTTGCTGCTGCAACTCCTATTTGTGGAGACGGTGACCCTAATTCAGTAAACAATTACGCAAAAAAAATTCCTATTTGGATTTTTCATGGCTCTGATGATACAGTTGTGAGTCCAAAAAAATCCTTAAAAATGGCTAATGCTATTATTGAAGCTGGCGGAAGTCCCAAAATTACCTTCTACGAAAATGTTGGACATGACAGCTGGAACAATGCTTTCGCTGAAGAAGATTTTCTTAAATGGATTCACTCTAAAACTAAAAAACAATGAAATACAATAAAATATTAATACTATTATTTTTAATTGCCTTTATGAATAATAATGCACAAGAAATCGTTACAGCTGGTGGTGGAACATTAAAAGACTGGGCTCACCTAAAAAAATATGAAAAAGAAAATGAACAACTTAAAA
>SGZG01000020.1 GCA_004214185.1 Flavobacteriales bacterium
AATTTTAAGTCTCTTGCCATCTAATTAGAATCTAAAGTGTGAAAATGCTTTGTTGGCCTCTGCCATTTTGTGAACGTCTACTCTCTTCTTTACAGCAGCTCCTTCTTCCTTTTCAGCAGCAAGAATTTCAGAAGCTAATTTAAGTGCCATAGATTTTTCATTTCTTTTTCTAGCAAATGAAATCATCCACTTCATCGCCATTGAAATTTTTCTGTCTGGACGTATTGGCATTGGTATTTGGAAAGTCGCACCACCTACTCTTCTGCTTCTTACTTCAACATGCGGCATTACATTAGATAAGCCATCTTTCCAAATTTGAAGAGCAGTTTTTTCGTCGTCTTGTTTTTTTTGATCTATGATGTCGATTGCATCATAAAAGATTTTAAATGCTGTGGATTTTTTTCCACTCCACATTAAGTTATTGACAAATCTAGTTACAAGTTGATCATTAAACCTAGAGTCAGGTAGTAATGGTCTTTTCTTTGCCTTACTTTTTCTCATTTATTTCAGTTTTAGAGAGGTTCAATAAATTGAACGTCATCAATTAATATTTATTTTTTCGGGCGCTTAGCTCCGTATTTTGATCTTCTTTGCAATCTTCCTTCAACACCTGCAGTATCAAGGGCACCTCTAACAATATGGTATCTTACACCTGGAAGATCTTTAACCCTTCCTCCTCTTACTAATACTATTGAGTGTTCTTGTAAATTGTGTCCCTCACCAGGAATGTAAGCATTAATCTCTGTACCATTTGTTAATCTAACCCTAGCAACTTTTCTCATTGCTGAATTAGGTTTTTTAGGAGTTGTGGTGTAAACCCTTGTACAAACCCCTCTTTTTTGAGGACAAGAAATTAAAGCAGCAGATTTACTTTTTTTAGTAATCTTCCTTCTTCCTTTTCTTACTAACTGCGATATTGTAGGCATATTCTAAATTTACTTTTCCCTTATTTGGGCGTGCAAATGTAAATTTTTTTTATGATTAATCAAACCTATTAAAAAAAAAAGTTCAATAAATTATTAAGTTGTTGTACTTATATATATATGACAGACTGTTGAATTGTAATTCATATTTATTCTAAATATTAGATTGTAACCTGAAAAAAAATGTGAAGGATCAGTTTTTTAGCTAAAAAAATATTGAAATATTTGCTTTATTAACTTTTTATTAACATTTTAGCAAATTAAATATATAATAATAAACATATGAAAACCAAATTATTTAAGTTTTTGACACTGTCATTTATGATGGTGTTTCAATGGGGTTTCGCTCAAACTAATGTTAGCGGAACTGTTTCAGATGACTCTGGATCACCAATTCCTGGTGCTACTATAGTTGTTCTTGGAACAAGTAACGGTGTTACAACTGATTTTGATGGAGTTTATTCAATTTCAGCTAACCAAGGAGATGTACTTTCTGTTAGCTACGTAGGATACACTTCTCAAACCGCGACAGTTGGCTCATCAGCTACTATCAACTTTACTTTGACTGCTGATACTCAGCTAGAAGAAGTTATCGTTGCTGGTGTTGCTGGAGCAACTTCAAAGAAAAAATTATCGGTAACTGTAGCTTCACTTAAAGCTGAAGACATCGAGGCTGTTCCAGCTAGCTCTGCTGCTGGTGCATTACTTGGTAAAGTTGCTGGTGTTTCTATTGCTAACTTAGGTAGACCTGGTGCAGGTTCTACAATTGTTCTAAGAGGTGCAGGAAATTTCTACGGTACTCAAGAGCCACTAGTTTTAGTAGATGGTACTTTAGTAGGTAGTTTAGATGATGTAAATGTTGACGATATCGCTAGTTTTGAGATCGTTAAAGGAGCATCTGCTGCTGCACTATATGGATCAAGAGCTGGTAATGGTGTAATTGTTATCTCTACTAAAAGAGGTCAAATTGGTAAAACTCAAGTTACATTCAGATCAGAAACTGGTTTTAACAAAATAACTAATCCAATGGACGTTAACATGTCTCACGGATGGACAATGGCAGATGACTGGCAAAATGTTCAAGGTCAGTACACTAAATTAGCAGGTATTACTTATCCAGCTGGTTTCGCTAGTGTTTACGCTGCTGGTGGTCCACAAGCTACAATTGGTGCTCGTTCTGAAGATCCTGATGGATTCTCTGATAACCCTTATGGTGTATACAGAGACTTCCAAGATGAATTCTTTACTGAAGGTATCGTAAGTACTAATTATGTTTCTGTAAGTTCAGGTACTGAAAATGCAAGATCATTATTCTCTTTTGAAAATACAGAGAACGAAGGTGTTGTAAGAATGACTGAAGGTTACAAAAGACAATCTTACAGAGCTAACTTAGATTATGACTTATCCGATAAGTTAACTTTTAAAACTTCTAACGCATTTTTCATGGTTAAAGACAGACCAGGACTTGGTGGTGGAATTTTTAGAACTGCTACAAGATTAAGTCCTGATGCTAACGTAACTTACGGAAACCCAGATGGTTCACCTTATTGGTATTTACCAGATCCACACGAAAGTGAGATCGGTAACCCACTTTACCAATTATGGAACTACGATAGATCTGGAAGTGAAGTAACTCAAAATCGTTTTATTGGAAGCTATGACTTACAATATAACTTTACTTCAACGGTAAATGCTCAAGTTTCTTACTCTTTTGAAAATAACAGTTACAGATCTACTAGTATTTCACCATATGATACTTATACAACTACTGGTGATTTAGAAGGTTTTGGTTATTCGAAAGGTAGTATGAGTAAGTATGCTTCTTTAAGTTTCTTACAAGCTTTAAACGCTACAATTAACTATGCTGAATCATTTGATGATTTAGACATAAAAGCTAAATTAAGCTACCAAGCTATTGATAGAGATTATGAGTCTTACCAAGCAAGTGGTAACGATTTCCTTTACAAAGGACTTCCTACTCTTGATAACTTTGACCCAAGTACAGTTTCTATCACATCTAATACATCTGCTACAAGAGAGCAAAACTATGCTGGTATTGTAGGACTTGTATACGATGATAAATTCATTCTTGATGGATTATTTAGAAGAGATGGTTCTTCGTTATTTGGTGCTAACAACAAGTGGAATGAGTTCTACAGAGTTTCTGGTGCTTACCGTTTAACTGAAGACCTTGATATTAACGGTGTAGATGAATTAAAAATTAATGTTGCAATCGGTACATCTGGTAACCAACCAGGATTCAGCTGGCAATATGAGCAGACTCCATTAAGTGGAGGTAATCTATCTACAAACAGAATTGCTGGTAACCCTGATTTAGTTCCTTCACTTACTACTGAAAAAGAAGTTGGTATTACTGCATCTTTCTTAGATGGTAAATTAACTTTCGAAGGTGCTTATTCAAATGCTGTTACTGACGATCAGTTTATGATTGTATCGTTATTCTCTCCTGCGAATGCTGGTAAGAATGCACAATGGCAAAACGTTGGTGACTTAGAGTCTAATACAATTGAAGCTCAAATCAACGCTGAATTAATAAACAACGATGACATTACTTGGAATATTGGAGCAAACTACTCTTCAAGTGATTCAAATATTTTAACTGTTAATGCTCCTAAGCAATATGTTGGTACAGATGGATTATTCCTTCTAGAAGCTGACACTGAGTTTGGAAGTATGTGGGGTAGAGTATTTGTTGATAACTTAGACGATATGGCTGCTCAATTACCATCTGGTGGATCAATTAGCGACTACAGCATCAATGCTGATGGTATGGTTGTAAAAACTGCTGACATCGGAACTCCAGACGAAGCTGCTATAATTAAAGTAGACGGTTCAGGAACACCTGTAACAGAGCAAATTGGAAATCAAAATGCTGACTTTAGAGTTGGTATGACTTCTAATTTAACCTACGGCGACTTTGGAATGTACATGCTTTGGGACTGGAAACAAGGTGGTGATATATATAACAGAAACACTCAGTGGAATACAATTTCTGAGAGATCTGCTATAGTTGACCAAGCTGGAAAACCAGACAACATGAAGAAAACTAGAAAATATTATGGTTCTTTATACGATGTAAACCAAAACAACGGTTACTGGGTTGAGGACGGTACTTTTGTAAAATTAAGAGAATTAGCTCTTTCTTGGAATGCAACAGATGAAATCTCTGAACTAGTTCCTGGAATAACTTCTGCAAAATTAAGTATAATCGGTCGTAATTTACTTACAATAACTGATTACACAGGATGGGATCCAGAAGTTACAACTTACAGTAGTGGTACTCAACAATATTTCTCTGTAGATTATGGAGTATATCCAACACAATCTACTTATTCATTATCACTTAAACTTAATTTCTAAAAAAAAAAAACATGAAAAGATTTTTTAAACCATTTAGTATAATTTTTCTTTCTGCACTTGCTTTTGTAGCCTGTGATATTGAAAGTGATTTATACGTAGAAAATCCTGAATCTCCCAATGATGACATTCTTGCATCAGATCCAATAGCTTTAGAAGCTACAGCTGGAGGGCTTTTCAGAAACTGGTACATGGCTGATTCCAACTATTATGGTCCTGGAATGGCTTTAAATACCATGGCAGATACATCTTCTTGTTCTTGGGGTAACGCTGGGATGAGAGATTTATCTAGTGAGCCAAGAGCTGCTTTTAATAACACTTCTTCATACGGGAACAACGTAACAAGAAGTTATTTTAACTCTCTTTACTCAGTATTAACAGATGCTAACCAAATTGCTTTAGCGGTTTCAAATGGTGTACAATTCAGTGACAACAATTTGATGGGAGCTATGTCTAAGTTTGCACAAGCACTAGCTGTTGGTTCATCAGCAATGTACTTTGATAAAACATGGCTTTCTGACGAAAGTGGTGTTGTTGGAAGTACTGATGGATCAGGTCACGTTGAGGCTATGGCGTTTGCTATTCAAAAATTAGATGAAGCAATTGCGATCGCTTCTACTAATTCGTTCACAGTACCTGCTAACTTTATGACTAAATCATATTCTTCTGCTCAATTAGCACAGATAATGAATAGTTTTGGAGCTAGAATGCTTGCTGGAAACGGTAGAACAAAAGCTGAAAGAGACGGAGCAGACTGGAGCAAAATTGCTCAATATGCAGCTGCTGGTATGCAGTCTGACTTTTCAATTGTTCATGACGATGTTACTTGGTATGACTACTTTAAGACATACCTAGTTTACCCAGGATGGGCTAGAATTGATCTAAGAGTTATCAACTTAATGGATCCAACTTACCCTGACTACTGGCCAGCAAACACTACTATTCTTCCTGAAGCTACAAGTGCTGATGCAAGATTAGCAAGTGACTTTGCTTACTTAAATAGCCAAAACTTCAGACCTGAACGTGGAGAATACCACTACAGTTCTTACAGATATGCTAGATACAATGAGTACATAACAGAATGGACAGTTCCTACTGTAGAAGTTCCTTACTGGGAAACTCATATGTACTTAGCTGAAGCTAAAATGAGAGCTGGTGATGTTGCTGGAGCTGCTGCTATTATAAATGCTGCAGATGGAGAGCGTAAAGTAAGAGGACAGATCACAACTGATGTTGCTGCTGACGCTGCTGCTGTTGACGCTGCTATTCACTATGAAAGAATGGTAGAGTTCCCATTAGCTTCATCTGGTATTTCATTCTTTGAAATGAGAGGTAGAGACTGGCTACAAGCTGGAACTCTATTACATTTCCCAATCCCGGGAACTGCATTAGAGTCTATTCCTGCTGACTACTACACATATGGTGGTAGTGAAGGAGTTGCTGGTGTTGACTACTCAACAGGTGGATGGAGATAATTCTCTAATCACTTTAATAATAAAAAAACCCCTAGTTTTACTGGGGGTTTTTTATTTGATTAAATTTTATCATGATAGATAATAAAGAAAAAGTTATAGTGTTTGGAATACGAGCGATTATTGAAGCGGTTGATTCCAATAAATCTATTAATAAGGTTTTTATTCAACGAGGACTAAACAACAAAAATGGATTTGAACTGATAAAGAAATTAAATTCAAAATCTATTGAGATTTCATACGTTCCAATTGAAAAACTAAACAGATTAACCCCAAAAAACCATCAAGGTGCAGTAGCGACTATTTCTCCAATAAAATTTTTGAATATTCAAGACCTTAGTGAATTAATTGAATCAAAACAGAAAGAACTTTCAGTCCTGATACTAGATCAATTATCTGATGTTAGAAATTTTGGGGCAATAGTAAGAACTGCAGAATGTTCTGGTGTTGATTGCATAATTATTCAATCAAGCGGAAGTGCTCCAGTAAACGGAGATACCATTAAAACATCATCTGGTGCAATTTTTAATGTTCCTATTTGCAAAGTTTCTCATATAAAAGATGCTATTTTCTTACTAAAACAACATGAGATAAAAATTTATGGTGCATCTGAAAAATCAGAAACAGATTTATATCAAACAAACTTTGGTAAAAAACAAGCCATAATTATGGGATCTGAGGGAAAAGGATTGTCAAATTCAGTAATAAAACTGTGTGACTCCTTAATAAAAATACCATTACTTGGAAAAATTGAGTCTTTAAACGTATCTGTTGCTTGTGGAGCTATATTGTACGAGTTAGTAAGACAAAAAAACTATTAATTACAATATTTTTTTAAGTTCAATCAAATTATTTATTACAATAGAATCTTCATGTAAGGGCTGATTATTTGTGTTTAAATGAATAGCCTTAAAACCATTGTTTATAGCACCCATAACATCTGCTTCATAATTATCACCAATCATTAAACAATCCTCTAAATTAGCAGCATTTGAGGACAAAAAAGCTTTTTGAAAGATCTTAGAATGTGGTTTTTTTACACCAACAGATTCAGAGTCAATAATACATTGAAAATATTTTATTAAACCTGAATTAATGAGCTTACGATTTTGCACCTCTTTAAATCCATTAGTTATTATATGTAAATTATATTTTGGACTTAAATAATCTAAAATCTCAAAAGTATCAGGTATAAGAAAATTATTATCTGGTAAGTGCTTTATATAATCCTCTGAAATATTATCAATAACAGACTGATCTACCTGAATATTAAATTTATCAAAAGTCAATTTTAACCTATTATATCTTAAATATGCTTTTGAAATTTTTTCATCTCTGTATAAATCCCACAATGAAAAATTAATAGGCATGTAAATATTTAAAAAATCTTCTATATCTATATTTATCTTATACTTTTTAAGTAAAAGTTTGAATGTCAAAGAAGAATTTCTCTCAAAATCCCAAAGAGTATGGTCTAAATCAAAAAAAATATGTTTTATATTTTTCATTAGTTAACCTTTATAAGCTCCCTTATCTCATTAAGGTCCAAATAAGCATAATTGCCTGAACTCATAAACAACAGGTTAGATTCTTTATAATCTAGTTCAAAAAGAAATTTTTTTAATTCATCTGAATCTGAAAAAATAAATAATGAATCGTCTTTAAATGCACTTTTAATTGCTTTTTCAGAAATATTATTAAGACCTTTCTTTTCAACTGCTTTAGGATCATAAAATAAAATTTTAATATCGCAGTTGTCTAGTGTGTTTTTATATTCTCCAATAAAATTTTCATTCAAACTACTAAAAGTATGCAACTCCAAAAGAGCGATTAATTTTCTATCTGTAAATTGATTTTTTAACGCTTCAGTAGTTGCTTTTACTTTACTTGGAGAATGTGCAAAATCTTTATAAAAAGCTCTATCATTTTCATATAATAATGGCTCTAAACGTTTATCTGCACCGTCAAAACTAATTATTGAACTATTGAATTCTTCTTCATAAACACCCATCAATTGACAAATAAGTTTTGCACCAGATAAATTACTTAAATTATGTTCACCAAAAATTCTTAAAGGTAAATCTCCTTCATCAGTTGATAAATATGAAATTCCATTTTTAATATAATATTCTGGAATTGAGTATTCAAGTTTTCTAATAGAATTTGAACATTTTAAAACAATTTCTTGAAGTTGTTTATCTTGATCATTATAAACGACTACTCCACCAGAAACAATAGTATCTAAAAATATTTCAAACTGTTTTGAATAATTAGCTTTTGAAGGGAAAACATTAATATGGTCCCAGGAAATACCACTTAGTAATGCTATGTTGGGTTTATATAAATGAAATTTTGGCCTTCTATCTATAGCTGAGGATAAATATTCATCTCCCTCAAGTAAAATAAAATCATTTTCCTCAGTTAAGTTCACCATAGTTTCAAAACCTTTGAGTTGCGCTCCGACCATATAATCGACATTAATACCATTCTCATTTAAAACATGAAGAACCATAGCAGTTATAGTGGTTTTCCCATGACTTCCCCCAATAACAACTCTAGTTTTATTTTTAGACATTTCATAAATAAATTCTGGATAGGAAAATATCTTGATAGATTTATTTTTTGCCTCCATTAACTCTGGATTGTTTTCTTTTGCATGCATTCCTAGAATTACACAATCCAAATCATTTGTTATTTTAGAAGGTTTCCATCCTAAATTTTCAGGGAATAAACCATGTTTTTTTAATCTTGATTTAGAAGGTTCAAATATTGAATCATCACTACCTGAAACAACATATCCTTTTAATTTTAGGGCAATTGCTAAATTGTGCATTGCACTACCCCCAATGGCAATAAAATGAACTCTCATAATAAATTTAAACCTCTGTATTTAAAACTTTCCACATTAAATCTTTAATTTGAACTAAGCCCTTATTAGAAACTGATGATATAAATTCAAAAGGTATATTCTTTACCTTTTCAGAAATATTTTTTTTGATCTTAGAAATTTCTTTTTCATCAATTAAGTCAGATTTTGATACTGCTATCAGTCTATCTTTATCAAGTAATTCAGGGTTATATTTTTTTAATTCACTTAAAAGAATTTGATATTGCTTGACAACATCTTCAGATTCAGAGGAAAGAATAAATAATAATATCGAGTTTCTTTCAATATGTCTTAAAAAATAGTGACCAAGACCTTTACCCTCTGATGCACCTTCAATTATTCCAGGAATATCTGCAATTACAAACGATCTGTAATCTCTGTACTCAACGATTCCTAAATTCGGTTTCAAAGTGGTAAATTCATAATTACCAATCTTTGGCTTAGCTGAAGTTAAAGTTTTAAGTAGAGTTGATTTTCCAACATTTGGAAATCCAACTAAACCTACATCTGCTAAAAGCTTTAGTTCTAAAATTAATTGTTTTTCCTTGCCTTTTATCCCGGGCTGAGCATATCTAGGAGCCTGATTAGTTGAAGATCTAAAATTCCAATTCCCAAGACCTCCTTTACCTCCTTTTAAAATAATTTTTTCTTCTCCATCCTCAATAGTCTCAAAAATTATTTTATTTGTTTCTGAATCTCTAATGACAGTTCCAACAGGTACTTTTATTCTAATATCTTCACCATCTGCTCCAGTGCTTCTATTTTTACTCCCATCTCCTCCATGACCACATTTAAAATGTTTTTGATATTTAAAATGATAAAGGGTCCATAAAGATTTATCAGTAACAAAAATGATATGTCCTCCTCTACCTCCATCTCCACCATCTGGACCTCCTTTGGTTATGTATTTCTCTCGTCTAAAATGAGCTGATCCTTTTCCCCCATTTCCAGAGTTTATATTGATTTTAACATAGTCTACGAAATTACCCTCAGTCATTACAAATTTTTATCTATTACATCAAAAATTCTGTTACTAATATCATTTATCTCTCCTATTCCATCAATCTCAAAAAATTTATTTTGAGATTTATAATAATCAATTAATGGAGCTGTCTTTTTATTATATTCATCAAGTCTATTTTGAATTTTTGACTTGTCTTGATCATCGGTTCTACCACTATCCTTTCCTCTGTTAATTAGTCTATCTATCAATAAATTTTCATCAACTTCTAAAGCTATTGTCATGGAAATACTCATGTTTTTTGAATTTAAAAAATCATCTAGTATCTGAGCTTGTGTAGAGGTTCTTGGAAAACCATCAAAAATAAATCCATTAGCATTTGGGAATTTTTCAACTTCAGCCTCTAGCATTTTAATAGTAACTTTATCAGGA
This sequence comes from Flavobacteriales bacterium, assembly GCA_004214185.1. Lineage (GTDB taxonomy): Bacteria > Bacteroidota > Bacteroidia > Flavobacteriales > Flavobacteriaceae > MAG-121220-bin8. Next base: position 10,054 of record SGZG01000020.1, read on the forward strand.
ACTAAATCACCCTTGTCCATATAAGATTTTGCTAATTCCCCTAGTTCAGTATTTTTAGAAATATTAAACCTAAAAACATCTCCAGTTGAAATATGAACTAGGTCATATTTTTGTTTAACAAATTCGGCTTGAGTACCTTTTCCTGAACCGGGCTTTCCAAAAAGAATTAAATTAATCATATTTTCAATTAGTTATTAATAGCAAATATACCCCAAAATGAATATTTAATTAATTATATCCATAATAACATTTTAATGTATTTTTGCCCCATAATAATGAAATGAAGCATTCAACATCAAATTTCACATTAGGAATTCTTGGAGGAGGACAGTTAGGAAAAATGTTACTTCAAGTTACCTCAAGACTTAGTATCAAAACAAATATACTTGATCCTAGTGATGAATCCCCCTGTAAGAATATGTGTTCAAATTTTATAGTTGGGAACTTAATGGATTTTGAATCGGTTTATAATTTTGGAAAAGAATGTGATTTAATAACTTTTGAAATTGAACATATAAATGTCGATGCGCTTGAAAAGTTAGAAAATGAAGGAATTAAAGTTCATCCAAGTTCATCTACACTTAGGATAATTCAAGACAAATCAAGACAAAAAGAATTTTTTGTGGAAAATAAAATCCCCACATCTAAATTCACATATTACAGTTCATTAGAAGGTTTAAATTACGCTGAACTAAAATATCCTTGTGTTTGGAAAAAAACTAAATTCGGATATGATGGATATGGAGTTAAAATTTTAAACTCGAAAGAAGATTTAAATGACTTGCCCGACACTCAGTTTATAATTGAAGAAATGGTTCCTTTCAAAAAAGAATTAGCCACAACAATAGCAAGAAATGAAAGTGGAGATATTGAAATATTTCCAGTGGTTGAAATGATGTTCAATGAGACTTCTAATCAAGTAGAATTTGTCATTTGTCCAGCACAAATTAGTTCAGAAATAAATGAAAAAGCTAAAAAAATAGCTTTAAAAGTTTCAGAAAGTTTTAAACAAGTTGGTCTAATGGCAGTAGAAATGTTTTTAACAAAAGATGACGAAATTTTAGTTAATGAAGTAGCACCAAGACCTCATAATAGTGCACATTACTCAATTGAAGGTTGTGTTAACTCTCAGTTTGATCAACATATAAATTCAATACTTAATCTTCCATTAGGTTGTTCTAAATCTAATGTTTACGCAATAATGGCTAACTTAGTTGGTGATAATGGATATCATGGTGAAGTTTTATATGATGGAGTTGAAGATGCTATGAAAATTGATAATGTAAAAGTTCATATTTATGGAAAAAAACAAACTAAACCTAATAGAAAAATGGGGCACATTACCGTTCTTGACACAAATTTAAAAGAAGGGTTAAAAAAAGCTCAAACTGTAAAAAAATTAATTCAAATTAAAAGTAAATAAAATGGCTAAAGTTGGAATTATTATGGGTAGTAAATCTGATCTCCCCATTATGCAAGAAGCAATTGATATTCTAAATGAGTTTGGTATAGAAAATCATGCCGAAATTGTCTCAGCACACAGAACTCCAGAAAAAATGATGGAGTATGGTAAAAATGCACATAACAAAGGATTTTCAGTAATTATAGCAGGTGCTGGTGGAGCTGCTCATTTACCCGGAATGATAGCATCAATTACTCCACTTCCAGTTATAGGAGTTCCTGTTAAATCAAGAAATTCAATTGATGGTTGGGACTCGGTTTTATCTATCTTGCAAATGCCTGGCGGGGTTCCAGTCGCCACAGTAGCATTAAATGGGGCAAAAAATGCTGGAATATTAGCTGCTAAAATAATTGGAACAAAAAAGCCAGAAATTTTGAATAAAATTGTAAAGTATAAACAAAGTCTAAAAGACAAGGTTTTGAAAGATAAAATAAATTAAATTTTAATTCATTAGGTAATAAATAACCAACCAATATATTGGAAGGGCCTCTACCCAAAAACTAGAAAAATATTTTGATTGCTCCTCTTTGGTAATAGTAATAATTATTGTTAGAACTACTGACAATACTAAATCAGCAAAAAAATCATTAAAAGAGTTACTTATTTTATAAGAAATAAATATAAATAGTATTATTAAAGCGTAGCAAAATATTTTAGAGTTCTTTACTCCTAAAATTTGAGGAATTGTTTGTAAATCAAAAGAATCATTTTTTAAATCTCTAACTTCAAATGGTATAGTATATATAATCACCAAAATGAAAATCTGCAGGAAAAATAAAATGTGATGTAAACTGAAACTATTAGCAATTTCTAAAATTGGAAGAACAACAACCGAACCAGACCAACATATGGCAACAAAAAACAATTTGACTTTACTAAAATTTCTAAAGTTAGATTTTAAACCAGCAAAAGGATAAGCATAAAGAAGACACAGAACAAATAAAAAAACACTAAATAAAATTGTATCTAAATTCAAATAAAAAAGTGTATTTATCAGTATCAATAGACAAAAAAAACTTAAGTACTTAATCAAGTTTAATGTTAGATTTTGATTACTTAATTTTTTTAGAATTTTATTTCCATATTTTATAAAATTGTATGTAAAAAAAGTTGAACAAAAAAGAAAAATTATTAACACATAGTTGATGTTAATTTCAAGTTTATTTATACTAACAACATATAAACAAATTAAACATATTCCCAGATGAAAACTAGATTTTATATAGAAATTAAAAAGTCTTTTTAGGAATAGCATTAATATTTTATTTTAAAAAAAAAGACATAGTTTATTAATAAGTTAAAAACTTTTAAATCTTAGTATTAAAATAAGCTAATATTATTAACCAGATTAGTTATTTTTAAACAAAATATTACAATTAATGACCAGTTTTTCTAAACGCCATATTGGCATTAGTAATCTTGATAAGAAAAAAATGCTTGATTATTTAAATGTCAATACTATTGATGAATTAATTTCTGAAACTATTCCAAAAAACATTCTCCTTCAAAAAGACATGAGTCTTAATAAACCCTTGAGCGAAAATGAGTATTTATTTCATATTGAAAAACTTGGTAAGAAAAACAAGACCTTTAAATCTTACATTGGGATGGGATACAACCAGTCAATTGTACCCTCAGTTATCAAAAGGAATATTCTAGAAAACCCAAGTTGGTATACAGCCTACACACCCTACCAAGCTGAAATTGCACAGGGAAGAATGGAAGCTTTACTAAACTACCAGACAATTATTTCAGATTTGACTGGAATGGAATTAGCAAATGCATCACTTTTAGATGAAAGTACTGCAGCAGCTGAAGCAATGACTATGTTGTTTAGCTTAAGAGACAGAAATCAGAAAAAAGAGAACGTAAATAAATTTTTTGTTTCATTAAATACTCTGCCTCAGACCAAAAGTTTATTAGAAACCCGAGCTGAACCTTTAGGAATTGAAATTATCTATGGAGATTTAAATAAATTTAAACTTGACAATAAATTTTATGGTTGTTTAATTCAATATCCAGGTGCATACGGAAACATAATTGATATTGAAAAATGTTGTCAAAAAGCTAAAGAAAATAATATTAAAATTATTTTTTCTGCTGACTTACTTTCGCTTTGTATATTAAAGAAACCCTCATCATTTGGAGCTGATGTAGTTGTCGGAACTTCTCAAAGATTTGGTATTCCACTTGGATATGGTGGTCCACATGCTGCCTACTTTGCTACTAAACAAGATTATAAACGTTCTGTTCCTGGTAGAATCATTGGGCTCACAAAGGATGTGGATAATGATTCTGCCCTAAGAATGGCATTACAAACAAGAGAACAGCACATAAAAAGAGATAGAGCTACGTCCAACATATGTACCTCCCAGGTTCTTCTTGCTGTTATGGCCGGAATGTATGGCGTTTTTCATGGTCCAAAAGGATTAAGAGAAATTGCATTATCAATTCATAATATGGCAAATATTTTAGAAAAAAATTTAAAAAGACTTGGGATTAGTCAAATCAATAAATATTTCTTTGATACAATTAGAATAGAGGTTACTTCAAAAAAGGTTAGAAAAATTGCTCTTCTTAACAAGATAAATTTCAATTACATTAATGATAATGAAATATCAATTTCAATAAATGAAGCAACATCAATTAAAGACATTCAAAATATTGTAGATGTTATTGCTAAATCATTAAATGCAGATTTGTTTGAAATAGAAACTAAGAATATTGAATCAAGTATCCCGGAAAAATTTCTTAGAACAAGTGAATATATGTCATCAGAAATTTTTAATAAGTATCATTCTGAGACTGCATTAATGAGATATATTAAAAATCTGGAGAGAAAAGATCTTTCATTGACTCATTCCATGATCTCATTAGGGTCGTGTACAATGAAATTAAACGCTGCATCTGAAATGATTCCTATAAGTTGGAGTAAATGGAACAACATACACCCATTCGTTCCATTAGATCAAGCAAGAGGATACCAAAAATTAATTAAAAAATTAGAAAAACAATTAAATGAAATAACAGGCTTTAGTGGAACCTCTTTACAACCAAACTCAGGCGCTCAAGGAGAATACGCAGGTCTAATGGTAATTAGAGAATATCTCAAAGCTACGTCCAATGGTCATCGAAACATTTGTTTAATTCCATCGTCAGCACACGGAACAAACCCTGCCTCTGCTGTTATGGCCGGAATGAAAGTAGTTGTAGTTGGAACTGATAAACATGGAAATATAAATGTTGATGAGCTTAAAGAAAAAGCTGAACTATACAAAGAAAATTTAGCTGCTCTAATGATTACCTACCCATCAACTCATGGTGTTTTTGAATCATCTATTCAGGAAATAACAAAAACTATTCACTTAAATGGAGGTCAAGTTTACATGGACGGAGCAAATATGAATGCTCAAGTAGGTTTAACAAATCCTCATATTATCGGCGCAGATGTTTGTCACTTAAACTTACATAAAACTTTTGCAATTCCTCACGGAGGAGGTGGACCTGGAGTTGGTCCAATATGCGTTGCAAAACATTTAGTTCCTTTCTTACCCAACAATCCGATAATTAATGTTAGTTCAAAAAATAGTGTAAAAGCAATTTCTGGAGCACCTTGGGGATCTGCTCTTGCTTGTGTAATTTCTTACGGATATATAAAAATGTTGGGGGCTGATGGTTTAAAATCATCTACTCAATTCGCAATACTTAACGCAAACTATATTAAAAATAGAATTGAAAATCATTACGATATTTTATACAAGGGAGAGGGAGGTAGATCTGCCCACGAATTAATCATTGATTGTAGACCTTTTAAATCCCAAGGAATTGAAGTTATGGATATAGCAAAAAGATTAATTGATTATGGTTTTCATGCTCCTACTGTTTCATTTCCAGTTCCAGGAACTATGATGATTGAACCTACAGAAAGTGAAAATTTAGAAGAAATTGATAGATTTTGTAATGCAATGATACACATAAGAAATGAAATAGATGAATGCAGTGATCTGCTAAGAAATGCCCCTCATACTATGAAAATGATAGGAAATGAAAATTGGGATTATCCTTACACTAGGCAACAGGCTGCATTTCCTACTACATATGTTTTAAATAATAAGTTTTGGCCCTCAGTAAGAAGAGTTGATGATGCATATGGGGACAGAAATTTAGTTTGTACTTGTGAGCCAATAGAGTCTTATCAATGACTTTTTCATAACTTAGTGAGTAAATATCCTTAGAATGTCAATTAAGATTACTGGAACTGGATCATATATTCCTCTTTTCATAAAAAAAAATGAAGATTTTTTAAAAGTTAATTTTTTAAATTCAGATGGTTCTAAATTTAATTTAAGTAATGAGGTTATTGTTAGAAAGTTTAAATCAATCACAGGAATAGAAGAAAGAAGATACGCCAAAGATCATTTAAATACTTCTGATATAGCATTTTTTGCTGCTGAAAAAGCAATAGCAGATGCTAAAATTAATCAAGAAAAAATAGACTATATAATTGTTGCACATAATTTTGGTGATATCAAAAAAGGGACTATTCAATCTGATATGTTACCAAGCCTTGCAAGTAGAGTTAAATTTAATCTAGGAATAAAAAATCCGGAGTGCGTATGCTACGATTTAATTTTTGGATGTCCTGGCTGGATTGAAGGAGTTATTCAAGCCAATTCATTTATAAAATCAGGTATTGCAAAGACTTGTTTAGTTATTGGTGCAGAAACACTTTCTAGAACCTTTGATTTAAATGATAGAGATTCTATGATATATGCTGATGGTGCAGGAGCAACAATAATTGAATCTAAAGAAAATGAAATTGATTGCGGAATTTTATCTCATAAATCATGTACTTACACTGATAAGGAGGCATATTATTTATTTTTTGGAGAATCATACAATAATGAATCAAAAGATAGTACTAGATTTATTAAAATGCACGGCAGAAAAGTCTACGAATTTGCAATTGTTCACGTTCCCAAGGCTCTAAAGGAATGTTTAGAATTGAGCAATGAATCAATTAAAAATGTAAAAAAGGTTTTTTTACATCAGGCAAATGAAAAAATGGACGAAGCAATTGTAGACAGGTTCTATAAATTATATAATATGGAAACCCCTAAAAATGTACTTCCTATGTCAATTAATAAATTAGGTAATAGTTCAGTAGCTACCATACCTACTTTACTTGATTTAGTTAAAAATTTTAAACTAAAAGATCATTCATTAAAAAAGGGTGATGTTATTCTTTTTGGTAGTGTTGGTGCAGGTATGAATATAAACGCAATTACATATAAAGTTTAACAATGTTTTACTTAAGCGACATAGGCAGGTATTTTATAATGATTAAAATGTCTTTTTTTAAGCCAAGTAAATGGAAAATTCAACGTAAACTAATTTTCAAAGAAATTAATGATTTAATAATTGAATCAATACCAATTGTTGCCATATTATCTTTTTTTATTGGAGGAGTTGTTGCAATTCAAACCGCATTGAATTTAAGTAGTCCTTTTTTATCAAAATCTTTAATTGGTTTTGCGACTAGACAATCAGTAATTCTTGAATTTGCACCTACTTTTATGTCAATTATCATGGCTGGAAAAGTAGGATCATATATAACCTCTAGTATTGGAACAATGAGAGTTACAGAACAAATTGACGCATTGGAAGTTATGGGTATCAACCCTTTAAACTATCTTGTTTTTCCAAAGATTATTGCATTACTTTTTTATCCTTTTGTAATTACAGTAGCAATGTTTATTGCAATTTTTGGTGGATTTGTAGCAATGTCATTTGCTGGTGTTCCTAGTGAAGCATTTATCTCAGGAATTCAAATGGACTTCGAACCATTTCATGTTAGTTACGCATATATAAAAACAATTTTATTTGCATTTATTTTAGCTACTGTCCCATCATACCATGGTTATTATATGAAAGGTGGCGCACTTGAAGTTGGAAAAGCGAGTACATTATCGTTTGTCTGGACTTCTATAATTATAATAATTGTAAATTTCATCATAACTCAATTATTATTAAGCTAAATGATTGAAATAAAAAACATACACAAATCGTTTGATGGAAATAGTATTATTAAAGGAATTAGTACCTCATTTGAAAAAGGGAAAACCAATTTAATAATTGGACAAAGTGGTTCAGGTAAGACAGTATTGTTAAAATGTCTTTTAGGTCTTCACAATCCAGATAGTGGTGAAATAATTTATGATGGTGTTTCTAATTTAAAAATGACAGAAAGTGAAAAAACTTTACTTAGAAGACAAATGGGTATGGTTTTTCAAGGAAGTGCACTCTTTGATTCAATGTCAGTAATAGAAAATGTAATGTTCCCACTAGATATGTTGACTGATTATAATGAAGAAGAAATAAGGGATAAAGCAAAAAAAGCAATTGAAAGAGTAGAACTTACGAAAGCTATTGAAAAACTACCATCAGAAATTTCAGGAGGAATGCAAAAGCGAGTAGCTATTGCTAGAGCCATAGTAATGAATCCAAAATATCTTTTTTGTGATGAACCTAACTCCGGATTAGACCCTAAAACCGCAATAGTAATTGACAAATTAATTCAAGAAATTACAAGGGAATTCAATATTACTACCATAGTTAACTCACATGATATGAATTCAGTTGTTGAGATTGGTGAAAAAATTGTTTTTTTGGTTTCAGGAGTTAAAAATTGGGAGGGTACTAATAAAGAAATATTAAAAACTGATAATAAATCAGTAACAGATTTTGTTTATTCATCTGAATTATTAAAAAAGGTAAAAAACCATTTATAGTTAATTTAGTCTTTTTAATTGAAAAGATTCAGACTCTAATTTAAAAGACAACCATTCTCTTATTTTATTTTCTTGAACCAAAATTTCTTGACTTAACATTGAATCTTTCCATTTAATCAAAAAAACAGGTTCAAAATCATTAGAATTAACTAAACTAATAACATTTTGAAGATTAATTTCCTCAATATCTTCATAATTAAATTTTATATCCTGAATGATGGTTTTATACAATACATTTAGAGACTCAACTTTTTCAAATTCTTTTAGTTTATTTTCAAGTTGCTCAATTTGTTTTGTTTTTGATGATATTTCTAAAGAATCTAACTTTCTTAACTCAACTAAAAAACGTTTTTGTTCTTTAAAATCATTTTCAATTTCCTGTTGTTTAAATACAATAGATGTTAATGATAATTGAGGATATTTTTTTACTCTAGTTTTTAAAAACGCAATTATATCTTTGGATACAGGCTCAAGACCATAACTATTGAATGTAATAACAGATAATTTATCTTGCCATGGTATATAATTATTTTCTCCAATGTCGTACTCAACCTTAGAATTCATTATTAGGTAATCTTTATTTTTAATTCCATCCAATTCAAATTCATAAAATTCTTTTAGTGAGTTATTAAATTTACTTTTATATAAAACACCCAAAAATGTATAAATAGCTGGAATTAACATCAATATGGAAAATATTGTTACAATTCTTGAGATTAACCTTCTTTTTGAAGAATTTACATAATTTATCAAAGGAAATCGAAGCAACTTTACAATTAAAAATGTAGATAAAACTATGTATAATGAATTAATTATAAATAAATACATTGCTCCTACAGCGAATTCAATTTTACCAACAGCTAGGCCATAACCGACGGTACATAATGGAGGCATTAATGCTGTAGCAATTGCAACTCCAAAAATTACAGGGGAAATAGTCCCTTTCTTTGTTTTAGCTATTATTAATGATAATCCACCAAAAAAAGCAATAAGCACATCTCTTATGTCGGGTTTAGTCCTGGATAATAATTCAGATGATTCTTCACGAAGTGGGAAAAAAGAAAAGAACAAATATGCTGTAAACACGCTTAAAAACACCATTACAGAAAAATTTATAAGTGATTTTTTCAACGTTTCTAAGTCATTTATTGCAATTGATAAACCAAACCCCAATATGGGACCCATTAATGGAGATATTAGCATGGCACCTATAACAACAGGGATGGAGTTTGCATTTAATCCAACAGATGCTACTAAAATTGAACAAATAAGAATCCATGCATTAGGGCCTTTTATAGAAATATCATTCTTAATGGAATTTATAGTGTGATCTTTGTCAGCCTCTTTACGAAAATCTAGGACTCCTTTAAAAAAAGAAATTAAAGAATATAATAATCCTTTTGCGTTGTTTGATATTGAAGAATTTAAACTTTCCGAATTAATATCTTCATCAGAAAAATTAAATTTATTTTCCATTGTTTAAATTTGAGTTAAACCTGTTAAATCAGAGGAACTTCTTATTTTATCTCCAAGACCGTCTGTCATTTGAATATTGTATTTTTTACAGATTTCAAATTCAGGAACTTCTCCTTTAGATCTATCTCCACCATTAGCAAATATATCTGGCTTTATTGCTTCGAGTGAAGCACATACAGATTTGTCAGTGTCAATTGATAAAAAAACTTCATCAACCATTTCTAAAGATTTTACAATTTCTAGTCTATCCATTTCATCCATAAAAGGCTTTCCTTTTTTTAAAATACATTGATGATTATTATTAACTATTACGACTAATTTATCTCCAATTTTTTTTGCAAGCCTCAGGTATTCCAAGTGTCCTACATGTATTGGATCAAAATAACCACTAACTGCAACTGTTTTCATTTTCTATTAATTTTATTCTAGCTACAGGTGAAAATAAATATTTTTTGCCTGAGCTTAATTCTTTACAAATATATCTTTTTCTTCTTTTACTCATTTTCTTAAACAACTTGTTTTTATTAAAATAAAATAATTCACCTTCAAGAATTTCGAAAAGAAACATTTTTTCGTCGTTAATGTGGTCATACTTTTGAAGAGATATTACAAGATTTGTATCAGAATCAGTTGATGCTTTAGGATTTATCATGTGAGTTGCTAAAGATCTCAAAATCTCATCAGGAAAAATAAGATTATTAAGAAAAGGTAACATCAGATATTTATACATTTTTTTCCATTCGTTTCCATGGGGATTAACACTATTTCCATAAGATTTGTTAATTCTAAAATGTGCTAATTCATGAATTAGAGTTATAAGAAATCTGTATTTGTTATTAGTTTTATTTACTGTTATTTGATATTTACCCTTAACTAATGATCTAAAATCACCGTGTTTTGTTTTTCTTGAATTTACAATTTTGATAATAAGTTTTTCTGAACCGATTAAATCATTTAATAATGAATGTGAAGATTTTGGTATATAATTGAACAGCTCATGCACTTTTTATGGATTTGAAATAGAAACTGGAATTATCTTTCCATTAAAAAATTTATGACCATTTAATGAAAAATCAAAAATAAATTTAGCCATTTCTTTTGATGATAATGGAGCTTTATAACCTGGGAATGCTTCATTTAACATTTCAGTTTGAACTGCTCCTAGAGCCAAGGTATTAATCTTAGTATTAATTTCTTTAAATTCTTCAGATAACATTTCAGTTAAGATATTTAAAGCGCCTTTACTACTTGAATATGCTGATAATCCTGGGAATTTACTAGTGCCTGAAATTCCACCAATACTACTAATATTAACAATATGAGATTGAGAATTTAGCTTTGGAATTATAAGCCTAACAAGTTCAGCTAATCCAAAAACATTAACCTTATAAACAGATTCAAAATCAGAAAAAGTAGTATGTTTAAATGGCTTGTTAATCAAAAATCCTGCATTATTTATTAAAATATCGACTGAATCAATTTTATTATTTATTATTTCTACTGAACTACCTATTGATTCTGGAGAGGACAAATCAGTGACAATGGAATTAACATTTTTAAAAGAAGAGATATTTGAAATATTTCTAGAAAGTGCAAAAACATTATAATTTTCATTATTAAAAAGTTTGAGTAAATCAAAACCAATTCCTCTACTCGCTCCAGTAATGATTACGTTTTTCATAGGATTATACCAACATTGTGACTGGATTTTCTACATAACCCTTAAGAGTTTCTAAAAATAAAGAACCAGTTACTCCGTCTACAGTTCTATGATCGCAAGCAAGGGTAAGCTTAATTGTGTTACCAATTATAATTTTATCATCTTTTACTATTGGTTTCTTGATAATACTTCCAACTGAAAGAATCGCAGAATTTGGTTGATTAATAATTGAAGTGAATTCTTGAATCCCAAACATTCCTAAATTAGAAATTGTGAATGTACTGCCCTGCATTTCATCAGGTGTTAATTTCTTTTCTCTTGCTTTATTTGCATAATTTTTAACAAGAGATCCAATTTCAGTTATAGACTTATTATCAGCAAACTTAATGACTGGTACAACTAGTCCATCTGAAACACCAACTGCAACTCCAATATGAACATGATGATTAAGTCTCATTTTCTCTTCAAACCATTGAGAATTAACTCTTGGATGTTCTCTCAAAGCAATTGCGCAAGCTTTTACTATGATGTCGTTAAAAGATATTTTAGTGTCGGGAAGAGAATTATATTGCTGTCTGAAGGCTATTGCATTATCCATTTCAAATTCTACACTTAAATAATAGTGTGGTGCAGAAAATTTCGATTCTTTCAGTCTTCTTGCAATTGCTTTTCTCATCTGAGAATTTTGTACATCTTCAAAGCTTTCATCATTTGTATTTGATGTATTAATTTTTACTTCTTCAGTTGAGACAGGTTGATTTGAAGAGTAATTCTCCACATCATCTTTTATTATTCTTCCATTATCTCCAGTTCCCTGTATAAGAGAAATATCTATATTTTTTTCTTTTGCAATTTTTTTTGCAAGTGGAGATGCAAGAATTCTACTATCGTTAGAAATGAATTCATTTTTTTGAACAAGTGGATCATGTGGAACATGAGAATTTTCAATTTTTTCCTCTTTTGGAGGAACATTCTCAACAATATTTTTTTTTGTAGATTCAACACTGAAATTTTCTAAAAGAGATTTAAAGTTTGAACCAGGGTCACCAATAATTGCCAATAAACTGTCAACTTTTGCGGTTTCTCCTTCGTTTATTCCAATATGTAACAATGTCCCCTCATGAAAAGATTCAAATTCCATGGT